>DASXTT010000087.1:0-4133 GCA_036505255.1 Planctomycetota bacterium
CGACCCCTACCCTTTCGTTCCGCTGGTCACCAAGGGCCAGAAATCGGGCGGGCTGGGGCAGAAGGACCTGGGTCAGAAGGAAATGTACGGCGACAAGACGGGCGGCTACGGCGACAAGATGGGCGGCCAGCTCGGGGACAAGATGGGGGGCATCTACGGCGACAAGGCGGGCGGCATGCCCGGAAGCAAGGGCATGCCCGGGTACAAGAGCTACTGAAGGCGGCGCCGTGCCCGAGCTTACCGCCTTCGTCCGCGAAGTGATCCTGCCCGGCGGACCCGACGCCGTCCCGCGCCTGAATCCCGCCGCCTGCCGGTTCAAGCTCCGGCACGGCCGGTCGCCCATCGATCGCTGGGGACTCTTCGCCGCCGAGCCGATCCCGCGGCGCCGGCGCGTGATCGACTATACGGGCGAGAAGATCGGCCGCAAGGAGGCCCGGCGGCGGAGCCTCAGGTCCCGGCTCTTCTTTTTCCGGGTCAGCAAGCACCGGTCCATCGACGGCGCGATCGGCGGGAGCGGCGCGGAGTTCATCAACCACAGCTGCGAACCCAACCTGGTCGCCCGGGTCCGGAAGGGGCGCGTCACGTTCGTCAGCCTCCGGAGGATCGAACGCGGCGAGGAGCTCCTGCTCGATTACCAGGTCGCGGGCGACGTTCCGCCGCTCGCGTGCCGCTGCGGCACACCCTCGTGCCGCGGCACGATGAACCGGCCGGTCGAGCGACCAGGTACCAAGCCAATCCGGCGACGGTCTCCCAAGACTCCGCTTCCGTCGTGATCACCGCCGGCTGGTGAATTCCCTCACGCGCTCCATCACTTTGTCTATGTCTAGATCGCCCTCGAGGTCATGCCAGGCGATGGAGCCTCGATCCCGTGTTTCCGTGCGCAATTCTTTCAACGCTTTCAGTGAGCGGACGGCTTCCAACGTTGCCGGCGTGATCTGCGAAGGATGGAGGGTGAGCTCGCACAGCTCGGGCCATGACGCAAGGACCCCCAGGTCCGCGTCGCGGATCCCCGATTCGACAAGGTCCAGGCGACGGATGCGATTGCGAGGATTGATCGACGCCAGTGCCGTGACGGTAACTTTCGATCTCGAGAGTTTCAAGCTCTCCAGCTTCCGGATCCGGCCGATCGGCCCCAAGTCCGCCGGAAGTTCGCAATCTTCCAGGACCACCCGGGTCAGGTTCGGGAGCCGGGCGAAAATCTCAAGGTGTTCCGGATCGACCCGATCCGGACGGTAGACGGCCAGGTAGGGAACGTCGTAGAAGACCGCGAAGAAATCCTCTCCCGCCCCGAACTTGTACAGCCAGTCGTTGGGAATCATCCGGACTCCTCCGGCCCGGAGACGCGCGAGATTTGAGCGGAGTTCCGCGCACCGGGGAAGCCGGATCGCCAGGAAGATGCCGACAACGGCGACGAGCCAGTACGCGATGATCCAACCCGCCGAGAGGAATCGGCGCGGGCCGCGCGGGGCCGGTTCGATCGGGTCCGCCATCGGCGGTATCTTACCTCGCCACCGCGGAATGAACCGCCCCTGGCCTCCGACTATCACGCTCTGCGAATCCCCGCGGCTCCGGGCGCTCCCCGCGCAGACCGTTGGGAGGTATTGAATGCTCGCCCCTGGGGATGTATCATCATTGTATCTACCCATGAACACTCGCATCCAGAAGTGGGGCAACAGTCTCGCCCTGAGGATCCCGAAGGCGGCGGCGGATGAAGCGGGGCTCACCCGAGGCTCGGAAGTCGACCTGAAGGTCGAGCGGGGGAAACTGGTCGTGCGCCCCCGGGCGCCGAAGGTGTATCGCCTGGCCGACCTGCTCCGGGGAGTTCGCAAGTCAAACCTTCACGGTGAGTTGGATTTCGGGCCGCCCGTCGGGCGGGAGCTCCTCTGATGTCCTCGAGATGGGCGCCCGATCGGGGAGATCTCGTCTGGATCGATTTCAGCCCGCACGCCGGACATGAGCAGGCGGGACGGCGACCCGCGCTGACCCTCTCCCGGCACGACTACAATCGCAAGGTCGGCCTGGCTATCTTCTGTCCCATCACGTCGCGGTCCAAGGGCTTCCCATTCGAGGTCCCTCTGCCCGAGGGCCTGGAAATCCAAGGCGTTGTCATGTCGGATCAATTCAAGAGCTTGGATTGGAGAGCCCGTAGGCCCCAGCGAGCGGGTCGCGCGCCCAATTCCGTCCTTCGAGAGGTGCTGGCGAAATCGGCTTCGCTGCTCGCCTGACGAGTGCCTACCTCGCCGCCGCGAACTCGAAGGACTCCTCGTTCTTCGCGACCTTCACCTCGACGACGTCCCCCTCCTTGAACTTGCCGGCGAGGATCTCGAGGGCGAGCGGGTTCTCGATCTTCTTCTGGATGAGCCGCTTCAGCGGCCGCGCGCCGAAGGCGGGGTCGTACCCCTCCCGCGCGAGCTGCTCCCGCGCCGCCGGCGAGAGCTTCAGCGTGATTTTCCGCTCCCCGAGCCGGCGCTGGAGGTGCCGGATCTGGATGTCCACGATCTTCTCGATGTCGTCCTCGTTCAGCGGATGGAAGACCACCGTCTCGTCGATCCGGTTCAGGAACTCCGGCCGGAAGTGGCGGCGCAGCTCCGGAAGCGGGTTGTGCCGGTCGACCGGAATGTTCGAGGTCATGATGATGATCGAGTTCCGGAAATTCACGACCCGGCCCTGCGAATCGGTCAGCCGGCCTTCGTCCAGGATCTGCAGCAGGATGTTGAAGACGTCCGGGTGCGCCTTTTCGATCTCGTCGAAGAGGATCACCGCGTACGGCCGGCGGCGGATCGCCTCGGTCAGCGTGCCCCCTTCCTCGTACCCCACGTAGCCGGGCGGCGCGCCCACGAGCCGCGAGACGTTGAACTTCTCCATGTACTCGCTCATGTCGATCCGCACGACCGCCTGGTCGGTGTCGAAGAGGAACTCGGCGAGCGCCTTGGCGAGCTCCGTCTTCCCCACGCCGGTCGGGCCGAGGAAGAGGAACGTGCCCATCGGCTTGTTCGGGTCGCCGAGCCGCGCCTTCGACCGCCGCACCGCGTCGCTCACCGCGCGCACCGCCTCGTCCTGGCCGACGACGCGCTCCCGGATCCGGTCCTCCATGTGGAGGAGCTTCTCGACCTCGCCCTCGAGCATTTTCGCGACGGGGATGCCGGTCCACTTGGAGACCACCTTCGCGATCTCCTCCTCGGTGACCTCTTCGGAGAGGAGCCGCGTCCCGCCGAGCTTGTCGAGCTTCTTCTGCTGGGCCTCGAGCTCCTTCTGGAGCTTCGGGATCTCGCCGTACTGGATCCGCGCGACGCCCTCGAGGTCCCCCGACCTCTTCAGCTTCTCCGCCTCCTCCCGCTTCGCCTCGATCGTCTCCTTGGTCTTCCGGAGCGCGGTGATCAGGTCCTTTTCCGTCTGCCAGCGCGTCTTGAGCCGCGCCGCCTCCTCGCGGAGGCCGCCCAGCTCCTTCTGGATCTTCTCGAGTCGCTCCCGGCTGGCGGGGTCGGTCTCGCGCTTCAGCGCCTGCTCCTCGATTTGCAGCTGCATGATGCGCCGCTCGACGTGGTCGATCTCGAGCGGCATCGACTCGATCTCCATCCTCAGCGCGGCGGCCGCCTCGTCGACGAGGTCGATCGCCTTGTCGGGCAGGAACCGGCCGCTGATGTAGCGGTTCGAGAGCGTCGCCGCGGCGACGATGGCCGCGTCGGAGATGCGCACGCCGTGGTGGACCTCGTAGCGCTCCTTGAGGCCGCGGAGGATCGCGATCGTGTCCTCGACGCTGGGCTCGTCGACGAAGAGCGTCTGGAAGCGCCGCTCGAGGGCCGCGTCCTTCTCGATGTGCTTGCGGTACTCGGCCAAGGTGGTCGCGCCGATGACGCGCAGTTCGCCGCGCGCCAGGAGCGGCTTCATCATGTTGGCCGCGTCGGCCGCGCCCTCGGCGCCGCCCGCGCCCGCGATCATGTGGAGCTCGTCGATGAAGAGGATGACCTTCCCCTCGTTCGCGGCGATCTCCTTGAGGAGGGCCTTGAAGCGCTCCTCGAACTCGCCGCGGAACTTGGTGCCCGCGATGATCGAGCCGATGTCGAGGGAGAGGACGCGCTTGCCCTTGACGCCTTCGGGGACGTCGCCCGAGACGATGCGGCGCGCGAGTCCCT
>DASXTT010000088.1:0-14677 GCA_036505255.1 Planctomycetota bacterium
GGGGCACGAAGTGGTTGCCCCGGCGGGGGCTGTTCTGGTGGATCGCGCGGGCCACGAGCTCCTTGCCCGTCCCGCTCTCCCCGAGGACGAGGACCGTCGCGTTCGACGGGCTCACCTGCTGGAGAACGTCGAACACCTTGCGCATCCGCTGGGTGTTCCCGACGATCCCCTGGAACCCGTACCGCTTGTCGATCTGGCGGCGCAGCTCGAGGTTGTCCCGCACGAGCTTCTGTTTTTCGACCGCCTTCTTCAGCTTGGCGCGGAGGATCTGCAGGTTCACCGGCTTGTCGAGGTAGTCGTACGCCCCCCCGTCGAGGGCCTCCACGGCGGTCTCGTAGGAGGGGTAGCCGGTCATGACGATGACCTCGATGTCGGGCCACCGCGCCTTCGCCCGGCGGAGGAGGTCGAGCCCGCTCAGGTCGCGCATGACGAGGTCCGTCACGACGATGTCGTAGGGTTCCGCTTCGATCGCGCGCACGCCCTCGTTCCCGCTGGTGACCGTCCGCACGGAGAAACCGGCCCGCTCCAGCGATTCGGCGGTCGCCTCGGCGTGGGCGGCGTCGTCGTCCACGACGAGGACCTCGACCTTTTCGGCGTGGCTCACGGGGCCTTATCGTCGTGGGGGGCGGGGCGCGCGTCAAGGGTGGGCAGTTCGAGGGTGAAGGTCGACCCCTTGCCGGGCGCGCTCTCGACCGTAATGGATCCGCCGTGTTCCTCCGCGATTTTCTTCGCCATGGGGAGGCCGAGCCCGGTGCCGGCCGGCTTGGTGGAGTAGTAGAGGTTGAAGATCTTGTCGAGGTGGTCGGCCGCGATTCCCACGCCCGTGTCCCGGATCCGTACCCGGGCGACGCCGGGTCCCGGCTCGGTGGTCACCTCGAGCTCGCCCCCGTCGGGCATCGCCTGGAGGGCGTTCAGGATGAGGTTCCAGAGGCACTGGCGGACGAGCTCCGCGTCGGCCTGGACGGGAGGGGCCTCCGGGGGGCGGCGGCGGACGACGCGGACCTTCGCGCGGGCCGCCTGGGGCGCGGCGAATTCGAGCAGCTCGTCGAGGAGGCGGTTGAGATCGACGCGCTCCAGCCGGAGCCGGCGGCCGGCGGCGAACTTGAGGAAGTTGTTGAGGATGGTCTCGAGGTGGCGCACTTCCTTCAGGAGGACGCCGATTTTCCGGGCGCTCTTCCGCTCGCGGTCGGTGATCGGGTCGGACCAGTCCTCCTGGAGGAGCTGGAGGTTCAGCGAGAGCGTCCCGAGCGGATTTCGAATTTCGTGCGCGAGGCCGCTGGCGATGGTCCCCATGAGGGCGGCGTGCTCCTCCTCGCGGGTGCGCTGAGCCTCGCGCCGTCCCCGGACCGCCTGCCGCCGCAGCGCGCCGCGGGCGACCAGGTACGAAGCCGTCACGGCGACGGCCAGGACGCCGAGGGCGGCGAGAAGGATGTCCATGGTGGGGGGATTATAGGGTTCCAGGGCGGCTGTCAGCCATCCGCCGTCCGCGGTCGGCTGAAATCGGAGATCGGAAAACGGATAGCGGAAAGCGGAGAGCTACTCGAGGAACCGGATCAACACGAGTTCGTTTTCGAACCCCTTGCGGTAGGTGTAGAGGATCTCGTCGAAGATCTGGCGCATGAGGAAGACGCCGAGGCCGTAGTCGCGCTCGCGCTCGATGGCCTCGGGCCGGATGGCGTCGGTGAGCGCGCGGTCGAGGTCGAAGACGTTGGTGGCGTCGACGATGCGCGCCTTGAACCGGACGTCGTCCACGTCCACGCTGAGGGTGATCTCCGTCTCCTGGCCCTTGAACTTGGCGTAATGGACGATGGAGCTCATGGCCTCGTCCACGGCCAGGACCAGGAGGTCGGCGGTGCGCTTGGGGACGCCCGCCTCGCGGAGCGTCTCCTCGACGAGGTGCCGCACCTCGTTCAAATGCCGGGGGTGAGCCGGCATGCCGACGGTCTTCTGGACGGTCTTGATCATCCCTACACTATGAGACGCCCTGGAACCCCTGAAGTTTCAAATATTCCATGGGTAGACGTGAAAATCAAGGAAAAAATGCATTTTTGGACCGAGTTTTTCGCAACCGGCGGTCAATTGAGGACCTGCTCCACCGGCGCGTGGGGCAGCCCGACCGCGTCCGAAACCCCCCGGTAGCAGACCTTCCCCCCGACGACGTTCAAACCTTTTCGAATCGCCGGATTCTCGCGCGCCGCGCGGGCCCACCCCTTGGTGGCGATTTCGAGCGCGTACGGAAGCGTCACGTTCGTCAGGGCGTAGGTCGAAGTCGTCCCCACGGCGCCCGGGATGTTCGCGACGCAGTAGTGGACGATGTCCTCCTCGATATAAATGGGCTTCGAGTGGGTGGTCGGCCGCGACGTCTCCGAGCACCCGCCCTGGTCGATCGCCACGTCGACGAGCACGGCCCGGTGTTTCATGAGCTTCAGATCGGCGCGCCGGATCAGCTTGGGCGCCTTCGCCCCCGGGATGAGCACGGCGCCCACCACGAGGTCCGCCCCCTTCAGGCACTCCGTGATGTTGAACGGGTTCGACATGAGCGTGATCACGTTCGGCGGCATGATCTCGGAGAGGTAGCGCAGACGGCTCAGGTTGATGTCGAGGATGCAGACCTGCGCGCCGAGGCCCGCCGCGATCCGCGCCGCGTTCGCCCCGACGATCCCGCCCCCGATGATCACCACCGACGCGGGGGCCACTCCGGGGACGCCGGCGAGGAGGATCCCGCGCCCCTCCATCGGCTTCTCGAGGAACTTGGCGCCCTCCTGGATCGCCATGCGGCCCGCGACCTCGCTCATGGGGATGAGCAGGGGCAGGGAGCGGTCCTCGAGTTCGACCGTTTCGTACGCGATGCAGACCGCGCCCGAATTCACCATCGCGTCGGTGAGCGCCCGCGAGGAGGCGAAGTGGAAATAAGTGAAGAGGATGTGGCGGCCGGTGATGAGGGGGAACTCCTCCTCGAGCGGCTCCTTCACCTTCAGGATCATCTCGGCGGCGCTGAAGACCTCCTCGCGCGAGCCGGCGATCCGCGCCCCGGCCGCCTGGTAGGCCAGGTCGCCGATGGCCGACCCGTCGCCGGCGCCCTTCTCGACGACCACCTGGTGGCCCGCCCGCACGAGCGCGTCCACGCCCGCCGGGACGATGGCCACCCGGTACTCATCGGCCTTTATTTCCCGGGGTATACCGATCTTCATACCGGATCCTTTTCGACTGGGGGAGCCGCTCGATCCACAGCCGGATCTGCTCCGGGCTGGGAGGTTGCCGCAGGACATCCGCCATCACCCGATCCGCGATTTTCGCGTAGGGGGCGGGGTCGGCGGGGTGCGCATCCACGACGTTGATGATGACGAGAATCCCGCCCCCGGCCCTTTCAACCCCGGTGGTCTGGCCCTTGTTCATCGCGAAGAGCTTCCGCTCCAGCTCCGGGGAGGCCGCGATCGCGTCGGGGGCGAGCCCCCGGGGAAACCGGTGCCTCGGCCAATGGGCCGCCTTGCCCTGCAGGTTCGGGGTCATCGCGAGCCTCTCGGCCGCCTCGCCGAAGGAGAGGCGTCCCACCAGCGTCGCGAAGGAGGCCGCTTCCTGCGGGTCGGTGAAGGCGATGGCGTCGATTTCGATCGACGCCTCGGTGAGCATCGTGTAGGCGGCCGCTTTTTCATTCTTGACGGACTCGTCGAACTCGGGGTTCTGGGCCAGCCGCTCGATGACTTCCGCCTCGGTGAGCTTCTGCGCGGCGAGCCACTTCTTCAGATCTTCGTCGCCGACCTGGGCGCGCTTGGCCTCGAGACCGACCTTGGCCCGATTCCGGAGCTCCTCCGGGGTGTTGCGGATCCCCAGCTCCTGGATCCGTTCCCGGCGGAGCTTCCAGAGGATGTACTGGTCGATCAGTTCCTTGCCGCGCGCGGACATGGCGCGATCGACGACGTCGCGCCATCGCACGGGCTGCTCGTCGATGAAGGCCACCACGGCGTCGTCCTGCGGGTCGGCGGAGGCGGGGGGGTCGAAGATGTTGGGCGGCGGGGCGGCGGGGGTCTCCCGGGGGCCGGGCGCGGCGCAGGCCGCGGCCAGAAGGAGGGCGGGGAGCGCCGGGAGGAGTCTCATAGGAAGCAAGGCGGGATTATAGCAGGGCGCCCCGGGATGCCAAGAACCTGGAACGGGCGGGCCGGGAATGCGCAGGGTCAGTTTCGCTTGCGGGCGAACCGATGTATATAATGACGGCGGCGAAGGAGATGAGTTCGTGAGAATGACCCTTGTGGTATTGGCGGCGCTGGCGCAGGATCCGGCCGCCGCGACCGAGACCTTGAGCGTTCACCGCACCTGGACCGGCGAGACGACCCTGATCGACAAGGCGGAATACCATCGCATCACCGACGCCGACGCGTGGACCACTCTCTGGCAGCGCCACGCGGGAAAGCGCGAGCGCGCCCCCGAGGTCAACTTCGACAAGCACATGGTCGTCGCCGTCTTCCTCGGCCGGGTCACGTACGACCAGGCCGCGGTGCACGCCGTGAAGAAGACAAAGGACGAGATCGTCTTCGGAATCGAAGTCGAGGACGGGGATTGCTGCGACTTCTCGACCCACCCGCTCTATCTCATCGCGGTGGTGCCGAGGTCGAACCTCAAGCTCTCCATCATTTCGCGCGTCCGCAGCGGGACCGACGTCGATCCGCGCAAGGACGAAGTCCTGAAGGAATTTGCGAAAGTCGAGTAGCGGTCCCCCTGAAGTCTGATGTCTGAAGTCTGAAGTCTGGTGTCTATCCCAATGTCCTGAAGTACTCGATCGTTTTCCTCAACCCCTCCCTCCGTTCCACCTTCGGCTCCCACCCGAGAAGCTTCCGCGCCTTTGTGATGTCGGGCCGCCGCCGCCCCGGGTCGTCCTCCGGCCGTGGAACGAAAACAATCCTGCTTTTCGAGCCCGTGAGCTCCAGGATCTCTTTCGCGAGCTGAAGCACCGTGATCTCGTGCGGATTGCCGACATTCACGGGCAGGACCTCTTCCGATCCCAGGAGCTTCCGAATCCCGTCCACCAGGTCGGTCACGTAGCAGAAGCTCCTCGTCTGCGATCCGTCCCCCGCGACGGTCAAGTCTTCGCCCTTCAGCGCCTGCGCGATGAAGGTGCAGACGGCGCGGCCGTCGTAGGGGCGCATGCGCGGACCGTACGTGTTGAAGATGCGCACGATGCGGGTCTTCAGCCCGTGCGTCCGGTGGTACGCCATCGTGAGCGCCTCGGCGAAACGCTTCGCCTCGTCGTACACGCCTCGCGGCCCGATCGGATTCACGTTCCCCCAGTAGTCCTCCGTCTGGGGGTGGACGAGGGGATCGCCGTACACCTCGCTCGTCGAGGCGAGCAGGAACCGCGCGCCTTTCGCCTTCGCGAGGCCGAGGGCATTGAGCGTCCCCAGCGATCCGACCTTCATCGTCTGGATTTTGAGGTTGAGATAATCGATCGGGCTCGCGGGCGACGCGAAATGGAGGACGATGTCCACGGGGCCGTCGATCGTCACCGGCGTCGAGATGTTGTGTTCGAGGAGCCGGAACCGGGGATTTGACGTGAAACCAGCGATGTTCTCTCGCCGTCCGGTCAGGAAGTTGTCGACCGCCACAACGTCGTGTCCCTCCGCGAGGAAGAGCTCGCAGAGATGCGAACCGAGGAATCCCGCGCCGCCGGTGACGACCGTCCGCATGGCCACCCATGATGGGAACGGGTCCGGATCGCGTCAAATCTTCTTCCTGAATTGACACCCGGAGAAGGGAGCCCTATAAACCACGGAATGTTTCGTGCCGGCGCGCTGACCGCCCTCCTCTTGCTGGCATCCTGCGGCACGGGAACGCCCAAGATCCCGCACGTGCTTCCCAATCCCGTCATCGAGGAGATCATCCAGGCGGAGGATGGGCGAACGGCGGGGGCGCCGATCTTCGCCCGCGTGACGGTCTCCTCCGATCCGGCCATCAGGGCGCGCGCCGCCCTCGCGCTCGGGCGGATCCTGGCCCCGGAGGGGATCGATCCGCTCATGGCCCTGTCCAAGGACGCCGACTCTTCGGTGCGGCGGACCGCGATTTTCGCGATGGGACAGTACGGATTCGACGCCGACGGCGCGGCCGGCCGCGAGGGCGAGCTCCTGGCGGCGGTTCGACCCGCTCTGGAGGATCCGGACGAGAACCTGCGCGCCGCCGCGATCGAAGCGGTGGGAAAGCTCGCGTTCGAGAAGGCCCCCGCGATCGTGATCCCGATCCTGAAGGACAAGTCGTCGACGGTCCGGTGCATGGCGGCGGTGGCCTCCTTCCGGTGGCGCCACGTACTCCGGCTGCGTCAGCCCGATCTCAAGCCCGAGATTCCCGAGAGCCTCCTGAACGCGCTGGTCGAGGCCGCCTCCGATGCGGATCCCGGAGTTCGTTGGCGCGCGGCCTGGGCCCTGAGACGATTCGAAGACCCACGGCCCGTGCCCGTCCTGTTCGCGAAAAACATCACGAAGGATTCGCACCCCTGGACCCGGGTCTTCGCTTTGATGCTCCTGGAGCGTACGAAGCTCGCGGCCTTCGCTCCCGCGGCGGCCGAGGCCCAGAAAGATCCGGTCTCCCTCGTGCGCCAGGCGGCGGTCCGGGCTCTCGACGCCCTCAACAAGCCCGACCTGCTCGAGAAGACGCTGGTCATGGACCCGTCGCACCACGTGCGGGAGGCCTATGCCGACGCCCTGGCCGCGGAGGGCCCGGAACTGGAGGCGCTCGCGAAGGACGCATCTCCCGCCGTCCGCGCCGCGGCGCTCCTCGCGCGGGTCCGGATCCGCAAAGAGAAGGCCATGCCCGACCTGGAAGCCGCCGTGGCGGGGAGAGATCCGGTCCTCCGGGTGGCGGCGTTCAAGGCGCTGGGCGATCTCAAGACGGAGCCCGCGCTCGAGCTGATCTTGAAGGCCCGGGGGGATGGCGACGAGGAGGTGCGCGCCGCGGCGCTCGTACCCCTCGCGAATTTCGAGGACGAGAAGTCCCTCGTTTCAATTGTCGAAGGACTGAAGGCGAGGGGCATCGCCGAGCGGGGGACCGCGATCGAGTCGCTGGGAAGTCGCAAGGAACCCGCGGTGATCTCCGCGATGGTCGAGTGCTACCGGAATTCCCTCGAGCGGGAGTGGGTCGAGATGAGGGAATCGATCGTCGACGCCCTCGCCGCCCGGCCGCCCGATTCCACGACCCTGTTCCTGCTCGACGTCGCGCGGTCCGATCCCGCGCCCAGCGTGCGGAAGCGGGCGGTGGCGGCGCTCCGGTCGCGGAAAATCGCCAACCTGCCCGCCGTCGCGGCGGCCCCCTCCACGCGCACCCCGTACTTCAACTACCGGATGACGTCGGACCCCACGGTGATCCTCGAGACGACGAAGGGCACGATCGAAATCGAGTGTTTCGCCCGCGAGGCGCCGATCCACGTCGCCAACTTCGTGGGGCTCGTCGAGCGCGGGTATTATGACGGACTCAAGTGGCACCGCGTCGTGCCCAACTTCGTGATCCAGGGGGGAGACCCGCTCGGGAACGGGTGGGGCGACCCGGGGTGGAGCCTGCGGGCGGAGGTCAACGACATCCCCTACGCACGGGGCACCTTGGGGATGCCGCGCTCGTCCGGCTTCGACACGGGCGGGTGCCAGATCTTCATCACGCACCTTCCCACGCCGCACCTGGACGGCCTGTACACGGTCTTCGGCCGCGTTGTCCGGGGCCTCGAGACCGTCGATTCCATCGAGGTGGGCGACCGGATCCTGCGGGCCACCCTGAAGCGGTGAACCGCGATCGGGATTGACTTCCAATCGCGTTCCGGCCTAGAATTCGAACAGTGGTTCGAATTTCGAACAGCCGTTCGAAAAATGGAAAAACGCTCCGCAAGAGGCTCGAGATCCTCCGCGGCGCGGCCGGGGCGTTCCGCCGGGACGGGTTCGAGCGGGCCGGCATGCGGGAGATCGCCCGGGCCGTCGAGATGTCCCCGGCCGGCCTCTACCACTATTTCCGGACGAAGCACGAGATCCTCTACTTCTGCCAGGACTATTCGCTCGACCGGATGCTCGAGGCCGCCGGCCGGGTCCGCCGCCGGCGGGAACCGGCCGACGTCAAGCTGCGGCGCCTCATCATGGCCCAGATGACCTGCATGCTGGACGAACTGCAGGGGACCGCGGCCCACGCGGAATTCTCATCGTTGCCGGCCCGGCTCCTCGGCAAGGTGGTCCGCAAGCGCGACCGGTACGAGCGGCTGATGCGCGGGGTCATCGAGGGCGGCGTGCGGGCGAAGATCTTCCGCCCCTGCGATCCGAAACTCGTTACGCTTGCGATCCTCGGGGCGATCAACTGGACGATCAAGTGGTACCGGCCCGACGGGGCGCGGGGCGCGAATGAAATCGCGGGAGAATTCGCCGACTATCTCGTCAGGGGACTCAAGCGATGACGGTTTCACACGGAAGTCGGGAGTCTTGAGCCATGAGTCGTGAGTCAGGAGTCTGGTGTCGTAAGTCCGTGACGCGTGATGCGTTATACGTTATGCGGCCCCATGACATGAGAGCGCTCCCATGAAGCGTTCCTCTCGCTCGAAGTCCAAAGTCCACCTCACCCTCCACATCAACGGCGAGGAGACGGAGGTCGCGTTCGCGCCCCGCAAGACGCTCCTCGAGGTCCTCCGCGAAGATCTCGGGCTCACCGGCACCAAGCACGGGTGCGAGCTGGGCGAGTGCGGCACCTGCGCCGTTCTCGTCGACGGCCGGCCGGTGCTCTCGTGCCTGGCGCTGACGCTCGACCTGGAGGGGAAGGAGATCACGACGGTCGAGGGAATGGCCGACGGGTCGAAGCTCCACCCGCTGCAAGAGGCGTTCGCGGACCTGGGAGCGGCGCAGTGCGGCTACTGCACCCCGGGCTTCCTCGTGACGGCCAAGGCCCTGCTCGATGCCAAGAGGAAGCCGACCCGTGACCAGATCAAGGAGGCCCTCGCCGGGAATCTCTGCCGCTGCACGGGGTACATCAAGATCTACGAAGCGGTCGAGCTCGCCGCCGCGCGGATGCGGGGAGAGAAGGCGGAGCCGAAACCGGAATCCATCTACGGCAAGTAGTTCGGAGACCGAGACATGAAACAAGGTCAATCGAACGGAACCCTGATGAAGGTGGTCTTGGTGTTGACCCCCCTGGCCGTCCTGGCGAACACGATTCTCATGGGCCGGGATCATGGCTTCCAGACCGCCGTGAGCCTGTTCACCTCGGCATGCCTGAGCTTCGTGGCCGGGACTTTCGTCGTCCATCTTCGGCACGGCCGACAGAGCTCCAAATGATCGAACGAAGGGCCCTTCTCAAAGTCATCGGGACCCCGGTCCGCCGGGTCGACGGCCGCTCCAAGGTCACGGGCCTCACCAAATTCGCGGACGACCTCGCCCTCCCGCGAATGCTCACCTGCAAGATTCTCCGATCGCCCATCCCGCACGGGAGGATCAAGTCGATCGACATCTCGGCCGCCTTGAAGAAGCCAGGGGTCCTCGCCGTCATCACCGGCAAGGACCTTCCCATCCCCTTCGGAATCCTCCCGGTGTCGCAGGACGAGCACGCGCTGTGCCTCGACAAGGTGCGCTTCGTGGGCGACCCGGTCGCGGCCGTCGCGGCCGTGGACGAGGACGCCGCGTTCGAGGCGCTCGACCTGATCAAGGTCGAGTACGAACCGCTGGCGGGAATCGACTCGATTGACGCCGCGCTCAAGGTTTCCGACCCGCGGATCCACGACTACGGCGACGAGGGGAACATCCACAAGAAGGTCAGCCTGGAATTCGGCGACGTCGAGGCGGGATTCGCGGAGGCCGACCGCGTGCGCGACGACCTCTTCTTCTACGAGGGGAATACCCACCTCCCGATGGAGCAGCACGCGGCGCTCGCCCACTTCGATCCCGACGGAAAACTCACGATCTGGAGCTCGACCCAGACTCCGCACTACGTCCATCGCGCCCTGGCCAAGGTGCTGGCGCCGCTCCCCGCCAGCCACATCCGCGTCATCGCGACCCCGAACGGTGGCGGCTTCGGCGGCAAGAGCGACCCCTTCAGCCACGAAATCGTCGTCTGCAAGCTCGCGATGATCACGGGCCGTCCCGTGAAGATCTGCCTGACGCGCGAGGAGGTCTTCTACTGCCACAGGGGGCGACACCCGGTCCTCATGCGGATCAAAACCGGATTCAAGAACGACGGCGCGATCACCGCGATGCACTTCCAGTCCTTCCTCGACGGCGGGGCGTACGGAAGCTACGGCGTCGCGAGCACCTACTACACGGGCGCCCTGCAAACCGTGACCTACAAGGTGCCGCGCTACAAGTTCGACGGCGTCCGGTGCTTCACGAACAAGGCGCCGTGCGGGCCGAAGCGCGGCCACGGCACCCCGCAGCCGCGGTTCGCGCTCGAGGTCCAGGTGGACAAGATCGCGTGCGACCTCGGGCTCGACCCCGCGGACCTGCGCCTGAAGACGCTCCACCCCCCGAACTCGCTCACCGCGAACTATCTGAGGGTGGGGAGCATGGGGCTCGGCGAATGCATCCGCCGGGTCGTCGAAGGATCGGGCTGGAAAAAGCGGCGAGGCAAGTTGGGCCTGGGGCGCGGTCTGGGCCTCGCCTGCAGTTCCTACATCTGCGGCGCGGGCCTCCCCATCTACTGGAACAACATGCCGCACACCGGCGTCCAGCTGAGGCTCGACCGGCAGGGCGGCGTCGCCGTGTTTTGCGGCGAGACCGAAATCGGCCAGGGCAGCGACACCGTGCTTCCGATGGTCGTCGCCGAAGTGCTGGGGATCGACACGTACGACATCCGCATCTGCGTCGCGGACACGGACCTCACACCCGTGGATCTCGGAAGCTACTCGAGCCGAGTCACGCTCATGATGGGCCACGCGGCGATCCAGGCGGCGGAGCGAGCCAAGGAACTCCTCGCGAAGGCGGTCGCCGAAAAGCTCGGCGTGCCGGCCGCGAGGCTTGGATTCGCCGACCGGCGCGTCTTCGACGTCGAGGACTCCGCGAAAGGCGTCTCCTTCGCGGAGGCGGTCGTGCTCGCCGAGTCGAAATTCGGCACGATCGGGACCGTGGGCTCGTACACGCCGCCCGCGTCGGCGGGGAAGTATCGCGGCGCGGGCGTCGGGCCGTCGCCCGCGTACAGCTACTCCGCGGCCGTGGCGGAAGTCGAGGTCGACGCCGCCACCGGCATCCTCCGCGTCCCCAAGATCTGGATCGCGCACGACGTGGGGCGGTCGATCAATCCGACGCTCGTGATGGGGCAGGTCGAGGGGAGCGTCTACATGGGGCTCGGCGAGGCGCTCATGGAGGAGATGGCGTACCGGGGAAATCGAAATGTCGTCCACAAGTTCCCGTCGCTCCTCGAGTACAAGAGCCCGACGACGCTCGAGATGTGCGACGTCGAGACGTATCTCATCGAGGATCCCGACCCGAACGGTCCCTTCGGCGCGAAGGAGGTGGGGCAGGGTCCGCTCCTTCCGGTGCCGCCGGCCGTCGCCAACGCCGTGTTCGACGCGGTCGGGGTCCGGATCGACGAGGTGCCCGTCACCCCGGAAAAGGTCTTCAAGGCGCTGAAGTCGAAGGCGAAGGGACTCGAGCCCCGGTTCGGGCCTACCCGGGTGCCGGCCGTCACGTATCCCGAGCCCATTCGCGTCCCGACACCCGCCGAGGGTGGAACAGGGAAGGCGATTTCAGGGGAGCCGGTGAGGGGGGCAAAGTGACCGCATTACGTATCACGCATTACGCATCACGGGGACAATCGAACAAATTGCCACAGGACCGTAATGCGTCATGCGTGATGCGTTATGCGCCCCAGGTGCCAACGCCATGATGCGCCTGCCCAAGTTCAAGTATCTCCTGCCCAAGTCGGTCCGCGAGGCCGTCAAAATGATCGCGGACGCGGGTCCGACGGCGATGTTCGTCGCGGGCGGAACCGACCTTTACCCCGGCATGAAACGCCGCCAGTTCACGCCGCCCGTCGTCGTCGGCCTGTCGCGGCTTCGCGAGCTCCGAAGGAAGCGCGGGACCCCGGAGTCCGGGATCGTCCTCGGGGCCGGCATGACGCTGACCGATGTCGAACTCGACCGGAAGGTGCGGGCCGCCCATCCCGCGCTCGCCCGCGCCGTGGAGCTCATCTCGACGCCGCCCCTGCGGAACATGGGGACGATCGGCGGAAACGTGCTCCTCGATACGCGGTGCAACTACTACAACCAGAACTACGAGTGGCGCAAGGGCGTCAACTTCTGCATGAAGAAGGACGGCACCGTCTGCTGGGTGGCGCCGTCGAGCTCCCGCTGCTGGGCCGTGCAGTCGAGCGACTCGGTGCCGGTGCTTGTCGCGATCGGAGCGAAGGCGAAGCTCGTCTCGCCGGCGGGGGAGCGCGTGATTCCCGTGGCGGATCTGTACGTGGATGACGGCATCAATTATCTGCGAAAGCGGCCGGACGAGCTCCTGACGGAGATCCACCTGCCCCCGGTGAACGGATTCCGGGCGACCTACTGGAAACTCCGGCGGCGGGGATCCTTCGACTTCCCGGTCCTTTCCGTCGGCGCGTGCCTCTGGTTCGACGGGCCCGTCGTGAAGGACGCGAAGATCATCCTGGGTGCGGTGGGTTCGCATCCCCTCGAGGCCGTCGATGCCCAGCGGGCGATCGTGGGCAAGGCTCTCACCGGCGACTCGATCGCCGCGGCCGCGGAGGCGGCGTTCCGGCCGGCGAAGCCGCTCGACAACACCGACTTCGCCATGACGTGGCGCAAGGAGATGGTGCGCCAGTACGTGAAGGGAGCCCTGGAGGAGTTGAGGAGCCCGTGACCGAATCCCTGGAATCCGACCCCGACCCGGAGTTGATCGCCCCGCCCGAGAACCCGGGGCCCGATCCGGCGGCCGCCCTCGAATCGGTGCCGGCCCTCACTTCGGAACCTGGGGCCGTCCCCACGTTCCTCGGATCCTATTCGCGGCCGCTCCTGATCCTGGCCATCAATCTGGTCGTGTTCACAATCGCCCGCGTGGCGCTCCTGATCGTCAATCACTCGGATTTCTCGACGTTGCCGGCCGGGCAGGTCGCGTGGTCCTTCGTGCGCGGGGTGCACTTCGACGCGTCGATCATCTTCATGATCCTGGGACTGCCCCTGCTTTTGATGATCCTACCGTTTGACTGGGCGCGCGGCCGCCTCTGGCAGGGGATCTGGGGCTGGTTCTGTTTCGCGGTGCTGATGGTCTTCATCCTCGGCCTGGCGGGCGATGTCATCTACTTCGGCTATGTCCACCGCCACGTGGGGCCCGAGGTGACGTACGTCCGCGAGATCGTCGACCAGGTGGCGTTCTCGGCGCTCAAGGATTACCTCTGGCCCGTGCTCGGATTCCTCGCCGCCGGGGCGGGATTCGCCTGGCTCTGGCGGCGCCTCCTCCGCCATCGGCCGGCGCCGATGACCCACCGGCGGTGGCGTTTCGCCGTCCTCCTGCTGGCGGTCCCCGTCCTCTTCTACGCCCAGCGGGGCACGGTCCACGGGAAGCGGCTCAAGATCATCGACGCCTTCGCCGATTCGTCGCCGCCCGCGGCCTATCTCGCGCTTAACGGGCCGTTCTCGGCGTTCCATTCGATGGACAATTCGAAGCCCCTGAAGGTCAATTTCTATCCGCTTCCGGAGGCGATCCGCGCCACGCAGGAACTGCTCTTCGCGCCCGGGGAGGTGGCGGCGGACGCGGAGTATCCGCTCCTGAGAGGCCGCCCCGGCCGCGCGGGCCCCAAGCTCAACGTCGTCGTCATCATGGTCGAGAGCTGGGACGCGTGGTATCTCGACGTCATCCGGAAGGACCTCGGCCTGCCGCCGCTGGGAATCTCGCCCTGCTTCGACGCGCTCAGCCGCGAGGGCGTCCTGTACCCGCGGTTCTACGCCAACGGCCAGAAAAGCATGGACGGCATGTCCTCGATCCTCTGCGGATTCCCGAAGCTGCCGCGGTCGCCGTACATCGGCCGGGGCCTGGAGCAGAGCCGGCTCTCGTATCTCGGCCAGTCCGGGCTGAAGGAGGGGTACGGCACCCTCTTCGTCCAGGGCTCGAAGCGCGACTCGTTCCGCTGCGACACGATCGCGGCCGTCGGAGGCTTCCAGATCTACCGCGGCGCCGAGGACATCCCGCGCGTCTCGGAGTGCGCGGGGCCCGGGCTCGTCGACAGCCACATCCCCTGGGACCACGACATGTTCTTCGAGGCGAGCCGCCTCTTCGTCGCGTCGCCGAAGCCCTTCGCCGGGTTCATCTTCACCGCGTCGACGCATCCTCCGTACGCCTGGTACCAGGACCGGTTCCAGAAATTCCCGGCCAGTCCCCAGCAGAACCGCTACATGAACAGCATCTACTACTTCGACTGGGCCCTCGGGCAGTTTTTCGAGGCGGCGCGCAAGGCGGGATATTACGAAAACACCATATTCGTCGTGACGGCCGACCACATCTCCGGCGGGGCCGGCGTCCGGATGGACGATCTTTCGACGCTCCACCACGTCCCGTGCCTCATCATCGCCCCGGGGCTGGCGCCGGGCATCGACCGGCGCATCGGCAGCCAGGTGGATCTCCTTCCCACGATCATCGAGCTCGCGGGCTGGGGCCAGCCGCACGCGACGCTCGGCCGGTCGCTGCTGGACTCTTCGGCCGGAGCGGACCGCGGGGCGATGTGCGTCCAGGGCGACGTGGTC
>DASXTT010000089.1:0-9429 GCA_036505255.1 Planctomycetota bacterium
CCAGGATCTCCTCGGCGCCCCGGCTGCGGAGGATCGTTTCGAGCGCCGCCGCGATCTCCCCGGGCGTTTCCGACAGCCCCGTCGCCTCGGCCCGAATCAGCTCCGACCCGTCCGGCCGAGCCATCGCGGCCATGAGCCGCAGAAACCCGTCGTCGGTGGCCTGCGCCCAGATCCCGAGCGGCACCTGGCATCCGCCTTCCAGGCGCCGGAGGAGCTCGCGTTCGGCCTCCGCCTCCGCCGCCGACCGCTCGTGATGGATCGGCGCGAGAAGCGTCTTCATCCGTTCGTCCTTCGACCGGATCTCGACCGCGAGGGCTCCCTGTCCCGCCGCGGGAACGATCTTGTCCTTCGGCAGCAGCTGGTGGGGGATCCCGCCGGCCCCGCGCAACCGACGCAAGCCCGCCGCCGCCACGACGATTCCCGCGAAGGGCGACTTGGGGTGCCGGAGCTTCTCGAGACGCGTGTCGAGGTTGCCCTTCAGGTCCGCGACGCGCAGATGCGGATAGGTCGCCTGGAGAAGCGCCTGCCGGCGCAGGCTCGACGTCCCGATGACCGAGCCGCGGGGAAGCTGCTCGATGGGAAGCGAGGCGCGCCCGACAAAGGCGTCGGCCGGCTCCTCGCGCTCGAGAATCGCGCCGATCGCCAGCCCTTCCGGCAGCGACGAGGGCATGTCCTTCAGGCTGTGGACGGCCGCGTCGATCCGCCGCGCGAGCAGCGCGCGCTCGAGTTCCTTGACGAAGACGCCTTTTCCCGCGGAACGCAGCGCGGCCGTGTCGCGGATCCGGTCGCCTGACGTGGCGATCACGACGGTCGTGGCGGCGAGGCCGGGGTGCGCCTCCTGGAGCTTGGCGATGACGAGCCGGGTCTGGGCGAGGGCGAGATCACTGCCGCGGGTGCCGATCTTGAGGGTCGTACGACTCACTCAGTCTCCGAGAGATGTTGCGTAAATTACAAAATAATCAAAACCAGCGTCCGGGTCAAGTAAAAACGGAGAGGCGCTTAAGCTAACTACTTGTGGTACAAATACTTAACGTAGTTTGAACAAGCGGACCACAGCCTCCAGGAAGGCGGCCGCTTCCGCGCCCTCACGCGCCGCGTCCTTGATGGCCACCGTCGGGGCATGGAGCACCTTGTTGAGGATCCGCCGCACCAGGAATTCGATCTCCTCGCGCTGTTCCGGAGCCAGGGATCCGATCCTTTCCAGGGTCTTCTTCAGCTCCTCGTCCCCCACGGCGTGCATCGCCGCCCTCAGCCGCCCGACGAGCCCGCCCAGCTCCCCCTCGCCGAGATCGAGAAGCGTCTGCTGCGCCTCCGCGTCGATAATCGGCAGGCACGTGGCCAGGTCCCGCTCCCGGTCGACAAGATTCTTCGCCGCGATCGACTCGAGGTCGTCGATGTTGAAGAGGTAGACGTTTTCCAGACCGTCGACCTCCGGATGGACGTTGCGGGGCACCCCGAGATCGATGATCACCATCGGCTCGTTCCGGCGCGCCCTCATCGCCGCGCGCACGAGGTCCGCGCCGAGTTGGAACTCCGTCGAGGCCAGGCACGTGATGACG
The DNA here is from genome assembly GCA_036505255.1 of Planctomycetota bacterium. Classification (GTDB taxonomy): domain Bacteria; phylum Planctomycetota; class MHYJ01; order MHYJ01; family JACPRB01; genus DASRJF01. Next base: position 1,560 of record DASXTT010000089.1, read on the forward strand.
ATGTCCGCCTCGGCGAGGGCGCTTTCGAGGCCCGAGAGCGGGACGACGCGGCCGCCGTGTCGCCCCGCGAGCCGTTCCGCGTGCTCGGCGGTCCGGTTCACGATGACGGGCGGGACGCCGCTCCGCCGGCGGAAGGCCTCGAGGGTCAGCTCGCCCGTTTCGCCCGCCCCGACGATCGCCACGCGCTTGCGGGCGAGATCCTGGAAAACTTTTTCCGCGAGCCGGCTTGCCACCCCGGGGACGCTGACGTTCCCTCGGCCGATTCCCGTCGTGGCGTGGATCTCCTTGGCCACCGAGAACGCGCGCTGGAAGAGCAGGTTGAAGGCGCGGCCCGTGTGGCCCCCGTCCTTCGCCGCCTGGTACGCCCGCTTCACCTGCGCGATGATCTGCGTCTCCCCCAGGATCATCGCGTCGAGTCCCGCCGTCACCCGGTAGAGATGGCGGACGGCGTCGTAACCCGCGTGGCGGTAGAGGGCCTGCGCCACGAGCGGCTCCGGCACGCCGTGGTGCGAGGCGAGCCAGCGCGCCGCGAGGGAAAGCTCGTTTTCCGCGGCCTCGGGGCGCGCGGAGTAGATCTCGACCCGGTTGCACGTCGAGAGGATCACCGCCTCCGCGGCGCCGGTGGCCCGCCGGACCTGGCCGAGGGCCTCGGGGAGCCGGGCGTCGTCGAACGCGATCCGCTCGCGCACCTCGACGGGCGCGACCCGGTGGTTCAGCCCGACGATCGAGAGTTCCATCACATGTAGCGGTGAAACCCGCTCCAGAAGGACGCGACCCAGGAGGCGGCCATCGAGACCACGAAACAGAGCGCGGAGGCGAGCGCCGTCCGGCGCCCCTTGAGGGACGGCACGAAGCTCAGGACGGCGACGATGAGGTAGGCCGCCCAGATCGCGGAGGTGATCAGAATCTTGGCGTCCATCTGCCATCCGGAGTGGGGCACGAGCACCTGCCGCCCGTACAGGTAACCGGCCAGGATCCCGCCGGTCAGAAGGACGACGCCCCCGATGACGCCCTGGAGCGTCATCCGGTACGAGGCCTCGAGCGACGGCATCATCCCGATAGCCGGCGGGGCGCCGTGCGACTTGAGCTGGCGCTGTTCGATCAGGAAAAGAAGCGCGGTGACGAAGGCGACCGCGAAGGCGACGAAAGCCAGGAGGGTCAGGACGGCGTGGACGCCCGCGACCGGTGTCGAAGCGAAGGGGAGCGACGGGTCCTGCGGCTCGCCCGTGGCCGCCGCCAGGATGAGCGACACGAGCGCCGGGGGCAGGGCGCCGATCGTCAGGATCGGCATCGACCGGAGCAGGTCGATGCCGAGGGCCGCCGCGACGAGGAGGAGGGCGGCGAGGAGATGGGTGTCGAACCGCGAGACGAGCGGGGCTTTCTCGATCTGGATTCCGCGCCGGACGAGGACCGCGAGGACGAGAAGTCCCGCGAGACCGCCGAGAAGGCGCGCCCACTGAAGCGGCGCGGTCGAATCGCGGCGCACCGCCAGGAATCCGAACCCGCTCGCGACCGCGAGAAACACGATGGCGGCATGCACGAGCACGGTCGATACCATGGGAGGTGGATTGTACTCGCGTCCCCCGACTACTGCGAACTGTGAACCGTAAACTGTGAACCGCGAACCGCGAACTGCGAACTGCGAACTGCGTACTGCGAACTGCGTACTGTGACCTGTCGACCTCCCCCTGAAGTCTGATGTCTGATGTCTGAAGTCTGATGTCTGAAGTCTGAAGTCTGGCTCTCAGGTTTTCAGTTTGCGCCCCGCGCCGGGCCCTGCTCTAATCGTCCCGGTGCAGACGCGCGTCATCAACGTCGATCCCGATCATCCGGATCCGGAAAAGCTCAAGCCGGCCGCCGAATCCCTCCAGAAAGGGGGCATCGTCGCGATCCCGACCGAGACGGTGTACGGGCTGGCGGTCGACCTCGACCGCCCGGATTCGGTCCGCCGCCTTCTTGAACTGAGGGAGAGCCCCCCCGAAAAGCTCATCACGATCCACGTCGGGACGCAGGAGGACGCGGAGCGGGTCGCGCGCATTCCCCCCTGCGGCCGGGGCCGGCGCCTCGTGTCGAAACTGTGGCCCGGACCCCTCACGGTCGTTTTCCCCGGCCGGTCCGGCGGGGAGGTCGGAGTCCGGTTTCCGGCCCACCGCGCGGCCGCCGAGGTCCTGCGCCAGGCCCGGGTCCGCGCCGGAGTTCCGAGCGCGAACCGGGCGGGCCAGCCGCCCGCGACCACGGGCGCCGAGGTCCTGGAGCGGTTCGACGGCAAGATCGACGTCCTCGTCGACGCGGGCCCCGCGCGCCACAAGCTGGCCTCGACCGTGGTGCGGGCCGCCGGCGCGCGTCTCGAGATCCTGCGGGAGGGGGCCATCCCGCGATCCGTCATCGAGAGCCTCGACTATTTCTCCGTGCTCTTCGTCTGCACGGGGAACACGTGCCGCAGTCCGATGGCCGAACGGCTCTTCCGCCGCGCGCTCGCCGCCCGGCTGAGGGTCAAGGAGACGGCGCTTGAAGATCGGGGATACCGCGTGGGCTCCGCGGGCACCGGGGCCGTCCCCGGCGCGGGCGCGACCCCGCCCGCGATCCAGGTCCTTCGGGAAATGGATCTCGACCTGTCGGGCCACCGGTCGCGGCCGCTCTCGATGGCCCTCGTGCAGGACGCGGACGTGGTCTACACGATGACGGCGCGCCACCGGGACCTCGTCCTCGAGTGGCTGCCCGAATGCGGGGAGCACATCCGCCTGCTCGACCCGCGGGGCCGGGACATCGACGATCCGTTCGGCTCGGAGATCGCCGTCTACCGGGCGTGCGCCCGGCGGATCGCGGAGGCGGTCGAGGAGCGCGCGAAGGAGATGACATGAAAGTCGCCATCGGATCGGACCACGCGGGATTCGCGGCCAAGCAGGCGCTCGTGGCCGCCCTGAAGAAGATGGGCCACTCGGTCGTCGACCTCGGGACCGACAGCGCGGAACCGTGCGACTATCCCGACTTCGCGGCGCAGGTGGGGCGGGCGGTCGCGTCGCAGGAGGCCGAGCGGGGGATCCTGATCTGCGGGACGGGCATGGGGATGGGGATGGCGGCGAACAAGATCCCCGGGGTGCGGGCCGCGGTCGTCACGAACGAGTACACCGCCGAGATGAGCCGGCACCACAACGACGCGAACATCCTCTGCCTCGGCGCGCGCGTCCTGACTCCCGAGAAGATCCAGGAGCTGACCCAGATCTTCCTCGCGGCGCATTTCGAGGGGGGGCGTCACGCCGGACGGGTGGACAAGATCAAGAAGCTCGACTGCGGCCCGACGGCCTGAAGATTCCGGCGCGCACGAGGGCCCGGCGCTCGGCGGCGAGCCGCGCGCGGGCCGCGATCAGGCTCGAGGGGAGAAGCCGGCCCTCCGGGTACCACGTTTCGACCCGCTCGAGGGCGCGGCGGCGGCGCAGAAAGCGGGAGACCCGCCGGCGCGCGTCGAAATGGACCCGCGCCAGGTAGACCGCGTAGACGGCCGCGAAGGCGAGGGCGACGCCCGCGGAGGGCGCCGCCTCGATCAGCCATGCGGCGACAGGAGTCCCGTCGATCACCCCGGCCCAGCCTTTCCGCACGACCCTAACCCTGCTGCCTCAGTTATCGGCTCCGCCGAGGAGGCCCTTGAGGAACTCCTCGGCGGAAGTCGCGGGCCTCGAGTCCAGAGTCGAGAGTCGAAGATAAGAAGTCGCAGGTCATCGGTCGCGAGTTTCGAGTCCTGGACTCGTGACTGTCGACGCGTGACCCGGGACTTTGCGGACTTCGACGCTCGACCCTCGACTCACGACTCGCGACTTCTCGTTACAGCCATCCCGCCAGCTTGTGCAACTGCGGAATGACGAGGGGTTCGATCCCCTCATCAAGGCACCGGGTTCGCAGCATCGCGAGGGTCCGGCCCGAGGGTTCCACGGTTGCCTTCGACACCGGCGTAACCGGCTGGAGCACCACCCGGATCGCGGGGTCCGTCTCCCGCACCAGGCGCGCCGCCCGGGCCACCTCCGCGGGATCGGAATCCTCCAGCACGACGATCTTGACGAACGCCTCGCGGCCCCGGACCGCGGCGAGGCAGCGGCGCGCGTCCTCCCAATCGAGCCGCACTCCGGGACAGGAGGGGAGCTTGAGGTCGAGGGCGAAGATGTCGACGACGTCGGCGACCGATTCGAGCCGGTCGCCGAGCGTGCCGCTCGTGTCCAGGTACGTCCGCAGGCCCATCCCTTTCGCGCCCAGCGCGAGAGACCTCAGAAACTCCGGCTGGAGCAGGGGCTCGCCTCCCGTGAAGGCCACCGAGTGGTGCCGGACCCGGCCGTTCCAGTCGCCGAGGATCGACAGGACCTCCGCGGTCCCGACGGGATTGCCGCGGTCTTCGAACGCGCGAGAACCCGGTGCGGTCTCGATCCGCCATCCCGCGCTCCGCTCCCACGATTCCGGCGTGTCGCAGTAGACGCACCGAAGATGGCATCCTGAAAACCGGACGAAGATCTGCCGGACGCCGGCGAGGGGACCTTCGCCCTGAAATGAACTGTACATTTCCAGCAGGTGACCGTTCATGATCCTGCTTCCGAATCTCGCGTCGGCCTCCACACCCGCGACTCGTGACTTCTTGTCTTCGACTCGCGACTCATGACTCAGGACACACGACTTCCCGATTGCTTTCACTGGCTCGCAGAAACCTCAAGCATGATTCGCACTCAAGGCACCAGGTGAGGCGCCCTTCGTAGCAAGGCCACAATCCGTCGAGCGGGATCCGGCGTCGCCGCGCCTCGCGGACGATGCGCGCCTTGTCCCATCGCAGCGTGGGGCTCTCGACCCGGACCCGCCGCTGGGTCGAATAATCCAGCGCGCGGTTGGCCGCGGCGAGGAACGCGGCCGAATTGTCCGGGAAGGTCGCCGCCTCCTCGCGATTGAAGCCGACGACGACGCGCGAAGCCCCCATCCGCTCCGCGAGGGCCGCCGCCGCCGCGATGAAGACGCCGTTCCGGTTCGGCACCCAAACGGCGGCCGCCGAAGCGCGCGTCTGGGCCGGCCGTTCGAGGTCAGGCCGGGGAAGGCGCTTCGACCGGTCCACCAGGGCGCCCCCGCCGAGCCATGGGATCCGCAGCACCCGATGGGGGACCCGGTACCGCGCGGCGGTCCGGCGCGCGGAGGCGATCTCCCGGCGTGCGGCGCGCTGTCCGTAGTCGATGGTGAGCGCCAGCACCGTATCTCGCGCGCGGATCGCCAACGCGACCGTCGAGTCGAGTCCGCCCGAGAGCAGGGCCACCGCTTTCATCGCGTCGGGATTATAGCGAAGCCGGTATCATCGCGGCATGCGGGCCTTCATCGCGATCCCTCTCGACGACGCCCTCCGCCCCGGCATCGCCGCGGTCCAGGAGGATCTTCGCGCGGCCGGCGGCGCCGTGTCGTGGGTCCGGCCCGAGTCGCTCCATCTGACGCTCAAGTTTTTGGGGGAAATTCCGGACGAAACGCGGTCCGAACTGCGCCCGGGCCCGCCCTTCGATCTCGAGCTGGCCGGGGTCGGCGATTTCGGAGGCCGCGTCGTGTGGGCCGGGTGCCGGGGGGCCGACGGCGCGCTCCGGGCCCTGGCCGCGCGGGCCGAGGAGGCGGGCGAGCGGGTCGGCGTGCCCCGCGAGCGGCGGCCCTTCACCGGCCACGTCACGATCGGCCGGATCCGTTCCCCCCGCAACCTCAACCGCCTTCGCGAGCGCATGGCTCCCTGGCGGGACCGCGCTTTCGGGCCGTGGCCCGTGCGGCGCGTCGTTCTATTCCGGAGCGAGAGATCGCCCGAAGGCTCCGTCTATACTGTTGTCGCGGAATATCCATGCGCCTGACACCGGCTCTGCCCGTCGTCCTCGCCCTGGCGTCCTGCGCCGCCGCCTCCGGCGACGCCCGATACGAAGGCCCGGAAGAGGTGCAGAGACTGATCCGTGAGCTCGACGGACCCGTGCCCGCGGGGACTCCCCTGGAAAAGCTCCCCGAAGCGCGCCTGGCCGAGCTGGGGGAGGACGCTCTTCCGGCCCTCGCGACCGCGGTGCGGGACCCCGGGAAGAGCCGGCTTCGCGAGCGCGCGGCCCGCGCCCTCGGACTCATGCATCTCCGGACCGGCAATGAGGGGGCGCTCCAGGCCTACATCGTGGCCGTCCAGAAGGCTTCCGCGGTCCACGCGCGGGGGCTCCTCGCCCAGGCGCACCGTTTCCGCGATCCCGAGGGGCGGATCCTCGCCCTGGTCCACGCGGCCCTGAACGAAATGGCGACCGTGACGCCCGAGCTGGTGACCGCGGCCGGGGCGATGACCGACGTCGAATCGCTGGAAGCCATGAAGAAGGTCGTCATTCGAAACCTTTCCGAGGGATCGGTCCCCGAGCGCGATGTCGCCCTGCGCTATATCGGCCGCGCCGCCCGCCGGGGCTGGCCCGAGGCGGTCAAGTTCCTCCTGACCTGCACCCAGGCGGGGAACGCGGACATCATGGAGAAGGCCGGGCGGGAGCTGAGCCTTGTCGCGGGCCGGATCTCCCCGAGGAGCTGGAGCGGGTGGTGGCTGGAGCACGCCACGGGCGACCGCCGGGCGTGGATCCTCGAATCGCTCCCGCCGGTCGGGGGCCGGCCCTTCGATCCGACCGACCGCGATCATGTCGGCGAGCTGCTCTCGCGCGTCCCGGAGTCGGAGGACGCGGAGCCCGAATTCTGGCTGATCGAACGGCTCCTGGGAAAAGCATTCGGGTACGCGTCGCCCCGGGACGTTTTTGATCCGGACGTCGACCCCGCGGCGCTGGCGGAGTCCAACCGGCGCGCGGTGGAGACCCTCAAGGCCTGGTGGCGGGAGTATTCGCCGTACGTCTTTTTCAACCGCGCGACGAACCTCTTCGAGGTGAACGACGAGGGCCGGAGGATCGGAGTCCCGGTCGATCCGAAATCAGGCAAGCCAGGACGGTAAGCGGGCGATCTCAAGAGCTTCCCGTTCCCTGTTTCCAGATCCCGGTTCTCGAAGGTTCGAGATTCGAGCCAGATCCAAAGGCGATGGCTCGTTCGCGAATGCGAGACCGACTGAACGGTGAATGCTGACCGCCGAAAGCCGGCCTAGAAATCGGCTTTGTTCAGGCTCATCAGGAACTCCGCGTTCGACTTCGTCTTGCGCATCCGCTCGAGAAGCGTCTCCATCGCCTCGATGACCTTCATCTCGGCCAGGACCTTGCGCAGGCGCCAGACGAACTTCAGCTCGTCCGTGTGCAGGAGGAGCTCCTCCTTGCGGGTCCCGGAGCGCGTGAGGTCGAACGAGGGGAAGATGCGCCGGTCGGCCAGCTCGCGCACCAGGTGCAGCTCGCTGTTGCCGGTCCCCTTGAACTCCTCGAAGATCACCTCGTCCATCCGGCTGCCCGTGTCGACGAGGCAGCTCCCGATGATCGTGAGCGACCCGCCCTCCTCGATCTTGCGCGCGGCCCCGAAGAACTTCTTCGGGCCCTGGAAGGCGGTCGAGTCGATGCCGCCCGACAGGATGCGCCCGCTGTGGGGCGCCTCCGTGTTGTAGGCGCGGGTCATGCGGGTGATCGAGTCGAGGAGGATCAGGACGTCCCGCTTGGACTCCACCATCCGCTTCGCCTTCTCCAGCACCATCTCGGTGACCTGGATGTGGCGCGAGGGCGGCTCGTCGAAGCAGGAGGCGATGATCTCGGCGTTCCCCTTCAGGTTGCGCTTGAAGTCCGTCACCTCTTCCGGCCGCTCGTCGATGAGGAGCACGATGAGGTCGACCTCCTTGTGGTTCTTGAGGACGCTGTTGGCGATCTTCTGGAGCAGGACCGTCTTGCCGGTCCGGGGCGCGGCGACGATGAGGCCGCGCTGGCCCTTGCCGATGGGCGCG
>DASXTT010000090.1:0-2462 GCA_036505255.1 Planctomycetota bacterium
TCGCCTGCTCCCCAAGCTCGATCTCGCCGAAGGCGTGCCCGCCCCCCTGCGGACCCTGGTCGTCGTCCCCACGCTTCTGACGAGCCACGCCGACGTCGCGGAGCAGATCGAGAGGCTCGAAGTGCATTTCCTGGCGAATCCGAAGGGGCACCTTCATTTCGCTCTGCTCACCGACTGGACGGACGCGGATCAGGAGCAAGTGGCGGGGGACGAGGAGCTCCTGTCCACGGCGGCCGAGGGGATGCGCGACCTGAACCGGCGGCACGGCACCCGGCCCGGCGGAGAGACTTTCCTCCTGCTGCATCGACGGCGCCTTTGGAACGATCGGGAAGGAAAGTGGATGGGCTGGGAGAGAAAACGCGGCAAGCTCCATGAGCTGAACCGCCTCCTGCGCGGCGCCCATGACACGACGTTCATGCCGGTCCAGGGCCGCGCGCCCTGGGTGCCCGAGGGGGTGAAGTATGTTCTCACCCTCGATGCCGACACCCGGCTTCCCCAGGGAATCGCCCAGCGTCTCGTCGGAGCGATGGCCCATCCATTGAACCGTCCTCGCTTCGATCGCGCCAAGGGCCGGGTCGTGGAGGGTTACGCGATTCTTCAGCCGCGCGTCACCCCCTCCCTTCCGACCGGGCCGTTCAGCACGACCTACCAGCGCATCGTTTCGGGACCCGGCGGGGTGGATCCCTACGCCGCGGCGGTCTCGGACGTGTATCAAGATCTCTTCGAAGAGGGCTCCTACACGGGGAAGGGGATCTACGACGTGGATGCCTTCGAAACCGCGCTTCAGGGCAAGGCGCCCGAGAACGCGCTGCTCAGCCACGACCTGTTCGAAGGCTCCTTCGCCCGCGCCGGACTGGCGACCGATCTGGATCTCTTCGAGGAATTCCCGCGCAGCTACCTGGTGGCCGCCCGCCGGCTCCATCGGTGGGTGCGGGGCGATTGGCAGCTCCTGCCATGGATCCTGGGCACCGCGAGGAGTGCGCCGGACCGGACGCGGAAGATCCGAATGACCGGCCACGCCCGCTGGAAGATGGTGGACAACCTGAGGCGCAGCCTCCTGGCGCCGTCGGCCTTTCTCCTCCTCGTGAGCGCCTGGTTACTTCCCCGCGTCCCCTCCCTCCTCTGGACTGGTCTGTCCTTCGGATCCCTGATCATCCCTTTCTGCATCCCCATCCTGGACGGCCTCGTTCCCCGGCGCCGGGGTTTCTCCAAGCGCAGCTACTTCCGGGCCGTCGGAAGGGACGTCGTCACGACCCTGTCGCAATCGTTTCTATCGGTCGCCATGCTCTCCCATCAGACCTGGCTGATGGGCGATGCCGTCGCCCGAACGCTGGGGCGCCTCTGTTTCACGAAGCGTCACCTCCTGGAGTGGGAGACTTCGGCCCAAGCGGGCCGGGGAGCCGGGCTGAGCCTGAAGACCTTCGCTTGGGCGCTTCGCTTCGGGGTGATTCTCGCCGCCGGGGCCGCGCTGCTCGTCGCCGCGCTCAACCCGCGCGCCTTGCCGGTCGCCGCGCCATTCCTCCTCCTCTGGGCGATCTCCCCCCTTGTCGCCTGGCGCCTCAGCATCCCCCGGGAGGCTCCCGCCTCCCAAGCCCTGTCCCCGGCCGAGTCGCAGTCTCTGCGGCGGATCGCGCGCCGGACTTGGCGCTTCTTCGAGGCTTTCGTCGACCCGGACGATTCCGCGCTTCCTCCCGACAATTTCCAGGTGGATCCCAAGCCGGTGGAGGCCCACCGGACTTCCCCGACGAACATGGGCCTTTACCTGTTGAGTGTCGTGGCCGCGCGGGATTTCGGGTGGATCGGAGGACTCGAGGCGGCGGAGCGCCTCGAGGCGGCGTTGGATACCATGCATCGCATGCGGCGCTTCCGCGGCCACTTCTTCAATTGGTACGACACGCGGGATCTCGGCCCGCTGGAGCCGATGTACGTTTCGACCGTCGACAGCGGCAATCTCGCCGGAAACCTGATCGCGCTCGCGCAATCCTGCCGGGAGCTGGCCCGCGTCCCGCTTCTGAATGCACTCGTGTTCGAAGGCATACGGGACGCGCATCGATTGCTGCTGGATTCGCTGGCGGAGCGGGAGGCTCTCGCCTCGGGAAACCCGGCGACCGCGTCCGGCCTGCGCCGGGCGGCCGAAGAAATGTCGGAGCTCTTGAAGGACCTTCCCCCGTCAATCCGGGAACGGCGGCGGCGACTTCGCGAGCTGGAGGCGCGCGCCGAGGGTCTCTTCGAGATCGTCCGCGGCGCATCCCTTCCAGCCGGAAGCGAGGTCATGACCTGGGCGAAGGCGGTACGTGATTCGGTACGCAGCCATGTCCGCGATCTGGAGGACGGCGACGCCTTTTCCCCGCCCGCCCGCGTCTCCGAGAATACGGCGGACGGCGTCGCCGGACGGCTCGAGGCGATCGCCTCGCGGGCGGAAGAGATGACCCAGGAGATGGATTTCAGCTTTCTCTTCGATG
>DASXTT010000091.1:0-9473 GCA_036505255.1 Planctomycetota bacterium
CTATCTCGACCTCGAGATGCGCCTCACCTCCAAGCAGGCGCTCCTCGAACGCCTCAAGAAGCTCTACGACCAGGCGAAAGGCACCCTTAAGGAAGTCCTCGAGGTCGAGGTCCAGATGGGGAAGACCATCGAGGAGATCGAGTCCATCAAGGGCGAGCTCAAGTACTACGACAACCTCATCGGGCTCTCCACGATCACGCTCCATCTCTTCGAGAAGGACCTCGGCCTGCCCTTCGAGTACGTCCTGACGCTCCAGTCCACGATCGGCGTGACCGACCCCGACGCGGACGGGGTGTATGCCAAGGCGCAGGAGACCATCCGCGCCGCAGGCGGACAGGTGGCCGACGCCCGGATGACGCGCCAGAACGACGGCTCCTCCTCAGGCTTCATCCGGGGGAAGGTCGATGCCGAGAAGTTCCCGGCCGTGCGCGAGGCGCTCAAGGGGCTCGCCAAGCACGTCGACCAGGACACCGTCAATCAGCAGCAGACGGGTCGGGGCGGCCAGGGACCCGTGAAGCCCGACGCCCCGGTCCGGAAGGAGCAGGCGGTCATCGACTTCACGGTCAACACGCCGGCGATGGTCGTCACCCGCCGCGCCGCGATCGCGGTGGAGGCGGACCCCGCCGAGACGGCCTACCAGGCGGCGCGCCGCGCGGTCGAGGAGGCCGGCGGGAAGATCCTCGAGGGCTCGCTCACGGGCCGGACCGAGGGCGCCACCGCGACGGTGACCGCCCAGCTCGACGCGGACAAGTTCGCGGCCCTGGTCGAGAAGTTCAAATCCCTCGGCAAGGTGAAGTCCGCCACCGTCAAGCAGGACGAGCCCGGCGGCGGCGCCGAGCGGGCGCCCCTCATCCGGGAACGCGGGGAGATCGCCCTCACGATCGCCACCCCGCCGCGCCTCCTCACCGAGGAGCACGGCGTGATGAAGACGATCCGCGAGACCTTCGCGAACAGCATCGCGGGCGTGCTGTGGTCGATCGAGAAGCTGATCGTCGGGATCGCGCTCGCCGGGCCGTGGATCGTGCTGCTCGCCCTGATCTGGATCCTGTGGAAGCGCTGGCGCCGGGCGAGAGTTCAAAGTCCAACGGCCTGAGTCCAACGTCGCGCGACGGGAGACGAGAGTCTTGGTGAGGCTTCGCCAGGAGTTCAGGTCGCACGAAGGCTCCAACCGGTAGTCACCAAAGCCTTCGTGGCTCGTCGCCCCGACGTTGGACTTTGAACTTTGAACTTCCGCACTTCCCGGTCAGAAGGAGAACCCGATTGTCAGCCCCAGGTGGAATCCCCCCGCGTCGGTGTCGACCCCGGCCACGGTGATCGGGATGGAGGACCACGCCAGCTCGAGCCCGAGCGTCATGGGCCCTCCGATGCTGAAATCGACGCCGAAATCGATCCAGATGCCGGCCCCGGAATCCGATTCCGTGTCTCCGTCGAGATCAATCTCCGCGCCCCCGAACGCGAGGCCGCCCCCGACGTAGGGCCTGACCGGCATCTCGGGATAGAAGACGTAGCGGACGCCCAGGTTGAGCTCCCAGCTCGCGCTCTGGACGTCCAGGCCGAGAAAGTCCTCGGTGTCGCTGGCGCCGAACCGGAGGTCGACCGCCATATGGACCGGCCACTGCGACGGGCCGAAGTCGCTGAGGATGGCGAACTCGTTCTGGATCTCCACGGGCTCCCAGTCCGCCTTGTCGAGGCCCTTGCCTCCGAGGAAGACGCGGATGTTCCCGGTCCAGACGTCCATCGTCACCGTGCGGCGCCGGTTCCGGCCTTCCTGACCCGCGAACGACTCCTCGTCGGACGGCGTCACCCCTCCCAGGGAGAGGGAGCCGTCCTGCGCCCGGGCCGCGGTCGCGAAACCGGCCGCGAGGATCCACGCCGCCAGGATGCTGGTGGTCTTGCTCATCGCCTTCCTCCCGCGTGACCGGTTTTCGGGTCCGTCATTCCGTCCGGCTCAGAGCTTGAAGCTTCTGAAGCTGGAAGCTGGGTGCCGGACGCTGGAAGCTTGCGAAGCCCCCTGCTGGTTTACCCGATTGCCTCCGCAAACCGCAAGGTAGAATGCACAGGAATCCCTCATCCGCCTTCGGCGGATTCGGAATTCCTGATGGACCGAACGGAATCAGATTAGAAATCGCGAGACCGCAGTCCTAGAGCGGGCGGTCGAGCGATTTCTGTAGAATGCACCCATGCTGACGGCGCTTCTCGTCGCGACCCTCGCCTTCCAGGAGCACGCGGCCTGGGAGCGGTTCGCCCCCGGATCGTGGGTGGAGCACCGGACCACCGGCACCCGGGAAGGCCAGCCCGTGAAGGACGTCGTGAAGACCTCCCTCAAGGATGTCACGGACCTCCAACTGATTCTCCTCGTCGATACCATCGACACCGCCGGCGGCCGGGGCCGGCTGGAAATGAAGTATCCCCTGCCCCAGCGGGCGGCGCCGAAGGAGGAGGAGGGGACCCGGACCGGCCAGGAGGAGCTCACCGTGGACGGCAAGACCTTCGCGTGCGAGATCCGCGAGCGGCGCGGAGTCCGCCGCTGGATCTGCCCGTCCGCCAAGGCCAACGGAGGCGTGCTCAAGTCCGAGGCGATTTCCGGCACCGTGAAGGTCCTCTCCCGCGTCCTGAAGCTGGAGGAGAAAGTGCCGGTCGGAAGCGCCACGGTGACCTGCTGGAGCCGGGAGGACATTACCGACACCGGGGATCAGAAGACCACGCGCACCCACTGGATCTCGGAGGAGGTCCCCGGCGGCCTCGTGCGGCTGGAGGTCCGCCAGACCCGGGGGAACAGGCAGGTCGAGGAAACGAACACGAACCTGACGTCGTTTGAAGTCGTAAAGAAGTAGGGGGCCGGATTCGGACCGGATAGCGGATGCCGAATTTCGAATATCGAATTTCGAATCTCGGCATCCTTCGGGGTGAAGCATGAAGTTGCTGGTCCCTCTTCTCCTGGCTCTGCTGGCCTTCCCCCAGGATTCCCTCGAAGAGCGCGTGAGGCGGCTCGTCGATCGGCTCGGGGCGGAGGAGATCGTAGAGCGCGAACGTGCGGTCCGCGACCTGGTCGGACTCGGAGAGCCCGCCCTGCCCGCGCTGGAAAAGGCCGGGGCCGCGAGCGCGGACGCCGAGACGGTACAGCGCCTGAAGACCGTCGTGGAGCAGATCCGCAGGAACGCGGTCATCGCCAAAGCCTCCCCGCCCGCCCGACCCGTCACGGTCTCCGCGAAGGATCAGCCTCTGAAGGCCTTCCTCGAGGACCTCGCGGTGCAATCCGGAGTGGAGTGCGCGTGCGTGGATGCCGTGGCGGACCGCCCGGTGACGCTCGAGGCGAAGGATGAGCCGCTCCTCAAGGTTCTTGACCAGGCCTGCCTCGCCCGCGGCGACATCGCCTTCGAGATGGTCGAGGGCAAGATCCGAATCGCGAACGGAACCTCCCGGAAAACTCCCGCCGCCTACTCGGGCCCCTTCCGCCTCCGGGTGACGAAGGTGGCCCTCCAGGAGACGAATACGTTCGCGGAGCGGCGCGCGAATCTCATCGTCTTCTTCCAGTGCGACGGGCAGCCCGACCAGAAATTCAAGTCCGCGCTCCCCCGGGAGGCGCCGGAGGCGGTCGACCCCGCGGGAGCCGCGGTGAAGCTCCGCCGGGTGAGCGAGGGGCCCGTCTCGATGTGGACGACCAGCACGCGGGGGACGGTCGTCGTCGACGAGGTCGCGATCACTTACGACGAAGGCGACTCGTTCGACGGGATCTGCTTCGTGAAGGACGCGCCGGCGGACCTCCGGACCCTCTCCTCGGTGAAGGTGAAGGCCCGCTACCGCTTCGCTATCGGGAACCGCCCCGTCCGGGTCGAACTTCCCGGCGGCGTCAAGCGGATGGGGCCGATGGGCGATCTTCCCTACCAGATTCACAACGCGGGACAGCTCATCTACATCCTGCCGGCGGCGGCCGGTGGCCGTTCCAGCCAGATGGGCCCGCCGCTGGAGGACCTCATCGACATGAGTTCGGTGAAGGTCGTGGACAGCAAGGGCACGGACAACCCGGTTACCGCCATGCCCCGCCCCGGCCGGACGCTTCAGTACCAGTGGCGCGTGGACCGCGACATCTCCGGCGGGGGCGCCGAGCTGAGGTTCGACATGGTCGAAATGTTCGACCGCGACGTCGACTTCGAGTTGAAGGACGTGAAACTGCGCGAGTGAGCGAGATGACGACCTCCGCGATCCTCCTGGCGCTCCTTCTGGCGGTCCAGGATTCCCTGGACGAACGGCTTCGGGGGCTCCTCGACCTGCTCTGCGCCGACGACATCGAGACTCGCGAGAAGGCGACGAAAGACCTCGTCGCCCTCGGGGTGGAGGCGCTGCCCCGCCTCGAGAAGATCCTCGAATCGGCGACCGACGGAGAGGTCGGTTCCCGCGTCAAATCGGTCGTCGAGAAGCTCCGCCGGGAGGCGAAGGTCCTCCGCATGGCCCCTCCGATCCGGCTCGTCTCGATATCCGCGAAAGATCGGCCGTTGAAGGCGTTCCTCGAGGAGGCCGGGCGTCAGGCCGGGGTGGAATGCGTGTGCGTGGATGCCGTGGCGGACCGTCCGGTGACGCTCGAGGCGAAGGGCGAGCCGCTCCTCAAGGTGCTCGATCGGGCGTGCCTCGCGCGCGGGGACGTGACGTTCGACATCGCGGAGGGGAAGGTGCGCGTGGCGGCCGGGACTCACAGGAACAGCCCGACGGCCTACGTGGGAGCCTTTCGAGCCCGCCTGAAACGGGTCGCGGTCTACGAATCGAATGACTTCGGCGACCGGCGGACGGACCTGGTCCTTTACCTCCACGTGGACGCCCAGCCGGACCAGAAGTGCTGTTCGGTATGCGCGACATCCGCGCCCCCCGGGGGCGGCCCGGCGGGAGGCGGTCTCCCTTTCAAGGCGGCGAGCGAAAGCCCCTTGGCCACGTGGATGTCGGAAAGGAGCGGCCGAACCGTACTTCTCATCGACGAGGT
This sequence comes from Planctomycetota bacterium, assembly GCA_036505255.1. Lineage (GTDB taxonomy): Bacteria > Planctomycetota > MHYJ01 > MHYJ01 > JACPRB01 > DASRJF01. The sequence continues at coordinate 4,973 of DASXTT010000091.1, forward strand.
GCCGGTCATTCTCGAGGAAGGCGACCGCATCGATGGCATCTATGTCCTGAAGGGGGCGCCCGCGGGCCTGAAGGTCCTGCCTTCCCTGCGTCTCCGTGCGCTCTACCGGTTCGCCGTGGGGTCCGTTTCGACGCGCGTGCCCCTGGTCACCGGAAAGCTGTCGACGGAATCAGGGGGCCTCCCGTTCTACATCCAGAACTCGGGCCGTCACGTGTTCATCACTTCCCTGCAGCGGGTCGGACGTGAACCCTCGAGGCCGCTCGAGGAGCTCGTCGAACTCGATTCCTTCGTGGTCCTCGACAAGGAGGGGAAGGAGATTTCGCTGACCAATCAGACCGTGGCGCCGCCCGGATTCAGACCCCAGTTTCGATATCAGCTCGTGGCCGACGGGGACCTCAAGGGCGAGGGATTGACGATCCGGTTCAATTTGGTCGACGCGGTGGAACGGGACGTCGAATTCGAGTTGAAGGACGTCAAGCTGCGCGATTGATCCGCCGGCCGCATCACGCATTACGCGTCACGCATCACGGGAATTACTCCAACATGTTTGAGGAACCTGTAATGCGTGATGCGTGATACGTTATGCGCCCACCATGAAGATCGTCGCCGTCGGCGGGGGACCGGCCGGCCTCTATTCCGCCATCCTCATGAAGAAGGCCGACCCCGCGAACGACATCACCGTCCTCGAGCGCAACCGCGCCGACGATACCTTCGGGTTCGGCGTCGTCTTCTCCGACGCGGCCCTCGACTCGATCGCCGACGCCGATCGCCCCGTCCACGACGCCATCACCAAGAGCTTCTTCCACTGGGACGACATCGACATCCACTTCCGGGGCGAGGTGCTCCGCTCCACGGGACACGGCTTCAGCGGCCTCTCCCGCAAGGCCTTGCTGAACATCCTCCAGCGGCGGGCGGAGGAACTCGGCGTCACGCAGGTCTTCCAGACCGACGTCTCCGACCTCGCCCCCTGGAGCGGCGCCGATCTCATCCTCGGCGCGGACGGCGCCAACAGCACGCTCCGCGCGAAATACGCGGAGCACTTCAAGCCCTCGATCGACTGGCGCCCCAACCGGTTCGTGTGGCTCGGGACGACCTTCCCCTTCAAGGCGTTCACCTTCTACTTCAAAGAAGACGCGAACGGGCTCTGGCGCGTCCACGCCTACCGCTACGACCGCGAGCACTCCACCTTCATCGTCGAGACGACCGAGGCGGCGTGGCGGAAGGCCGGGCTCGAGAACGCCACGGAGGACCAGACGATCTCGTTCTGCGAGCGGCTCTTCGCGAAGGAGCTCGCGGGCCACAAGCTTCTGAAAAACCGGTCCCTCTGGCGTTCCTTTCCGATCATCCGATGTGCCCGGTGGCGCCATGGGAACGTCGTTCTCGCGGGAGATTCGGCTCACACCGCCCACTTTTCAATTGGGTCGGGAACCAAGCTCGCCCTCGAGGACGCGCTCGCGCTTCGCGACGCCGTCGTCGCGCACAAGGATCTGCCCGCGGCGCTCGAGGCGTACGAGAAGGTCCGCCTGCCCCAGGTGGAAAGCTACCAGCGCGCCGCCCAGGTGAGCCTCCAGTGGTTCGAGGACACCGAGCGGTACATGGATCTCGAGCCGATCCAGTTCGGATTCAGCCTCCTCACGCGGAGCCTTCGCGTCACGCACGAGAATCTCCGGCTCCGCGATCCCGCGTACGTCGCCTCGATCGACCGGTGGTTCGCGAAGAAGGATCCGGCGCCCCCTCCGCTCTTTACCCCGTTCAAATTGCGCGGGCTGCATCTCGAGAACCGCGTCGTCGTCTCGCCCATGTGCCAATACTCCGCGGAGGACGGCGCGCCCAATGATTGGCACCTTGTCCACCTCGGCAGCCGCGCCATGGGCGGCGCGGGGCTTGTCTTCACCGAGATGACCGACGTCAGCCGCGAGGGCCGGATCAGCCCCGGGTGCACGGGGATGTACAAGCCGGAGCACGTGGCGGCGTGGAAGCGGATCGTCGATTTCGTGCACGAAGGATCGCGGGCGAAGATCGGGATGCAGCTCGCCCACGCGGGTCGCAAGGCCTCGACGCGCCTGGCGTGGGAAGGGATGGACGAGCCGCTCCCCGACGGAAACTGGCCGATCTTCTCCGCGTCGCCGATCCCGTGGTTCCCCCACAGCCAGATGCCGCGCGAGATGACGCGCGCCGACATGGACAAGGTCCGGGACGATTTCGCGCGCGCGGCCCGCATGGCGGAGGAGTGCGGCTTCGACATCCTCGAGCTCCACTTCGCGCACGGTTACCTGCTGTCGAGCTTCATCTCGCCCCTGTCCAACGTGCGGAAGGATGAATACGGGGGTTCACTTGAAAACCGGATGCGGTTCCCGCTCGAGGTTTTCGACGCCGTGCGGAAGGCGTGGCCCGACACGAAGCCGATCTCGGTGCGGATCTCGGCGACCGACTGGGCTCCCGGCGGGATCGGTCCCGGGGACGCCGTCGAGGTCGCGCGGATGCTCAAGGCGCGCGGGTGCGACATCATCGACGTCTCGGCGGGCCAGACGGTGCCGCACGCGAAGCCGGTGTACGGCCGCCAGTTCCAGACGCCCCTCGCGGAGCGGGTCCGGATCGAGGCGGGGATCCCCACGATGGCCGTGGGGAACATCTCGTCGTACTCCGACGTGAACAGCATCCTCGCGGCGGGGCGCGCCGACTTGTGCGTCCTGGCCCGTGCCCACCTGTGGGACCCCTACTGGACGCGCCACGCGGCGCACGAGCTGGGCCATGAATTGCCGTGGCCCGATCCGTACACCTCGCTGAAACGATACACGCCGAGATTCACCTAGCGGAGCGCATGACGCATCACGGGATCCTCAAACATGTCGGTTTCCGCCCGTAATGCGTGATGCGTGATGCGTTATGCGGCCGGTTCGATCCAGATCTTGCGCCCGCACTTGGCGCAGGTCAGCGAAGGCGCGATGAATTTCGGGCTCAGGTTCTGGGCGGCCCCGCACTCGCACTTGAAGGACTCCCACCCCGCGCCCCGCCGCTTGTAGACCATCGGCTCGTCGGCCTGCTCGGACGCTTGCGCCGCGGGGAGGTCGTTCGACCGGCCGCACCTCGGGCAGGTGATCGCGGGCCGCTTGAAGTCGGCCGGAACGCGGATTCCCACTCCGCAAGGGCACGTCAGGAGCAGGAGGTCGTTCAACCGGCTGACGAGAACCTGGACGTCCTGACGGCGCCCGGCGCGGTCCTCGTCCGACTCGTCCTCGGGCGTCGCGGGCCGGATGCCGACGGCCGTGTCGACCTCGAGCGTCCGCGCGCCGATGCACCGGTCGCGCTCCCCCCGGGTCCGGCGGAATGCTTCTTCGTACGCCGAGTACCCGGCCCCCGCCATGTTCCGCAGGATTTTCACGCGGCTCTCCGTCGGCGGATGGGTCGAGAAGAGCGCCCCCGCCACGAGGCCCTGCATCGGGTTCACGATGTACATCGGCGCGAGGACCTTGTTGGCCGCCTCGTCGACCGCCATCCCGCGGCCGAGGTTTCCCGAAATTTTCTCGAGCGCCGACGCGAGCCCCTCGGGGTAGCGCGTGAAGCGGGCGCCGCAGGCGTCGGCGAGATACTCCCGCCGCCGCGAGCAGGCGAAATATAGAAGTTGCGCGAAGAGCGGCGCCAGGATCACGGCGAGCAGGGAGACGAGGAAGAGCGCGGCGTTGCCCCCGCCGACGGAGCGCCGGCTCCGCCCGCCCCATCCCATCGTCCTCAGGACCACCTCGGAGATCATCACGATGGCCCCGAGCATGACGCCCGCCAGCGTCATGAAGAAGGTGTCGCGGTTATGGATGTGGCCGACCTCGTGGCCCACCACCCCCTGCAGTTCGTCGCGATTGAGCCGCTTCAGGAGCCCCGACGTGACCGCCACAGCCCCGCGTTTTTTGCCGCGCCCGACCGCGAAGGCGTTCGGCGTGGGGTCGTCGACGAGATAGACGTCGGGCATGAAGGGGAGACCCGAGGCGATCCGCATCTCGTCGACCACGTTCCAGACCTGCGGCGCGTCCTCGCGCTCGAGCTTCCGCCCGCCCGCCGAAAGGAGGAGGAGCGAGTCCCCGCCCGTGGCCGCGACGGCCCAGAGGATGAGCCAGAGGGTGAGGGCGGCGAAGATCCCCCAGGTGCCGCCCTCGGGGCCGGCGAAGAGCCCGACGCAATATCCGAACGCGACCAGGATGACGCCCATCAGCGAGATGAGCAGCCACGATCGACGGATGTTGCCGTGAATGGCTTCCCACATGGTGCGATGGCTTTCCGCCGTCCGCTCTCCGCTTTCCGCCGGAGCGGACCGGGGTTCGTCGCCCTAGAACTTCACCTTGGGCGCTTCGCGCTCCGCGGCGTCCGCGACCTCGAAGAAGGTCGCCGCCTTGAACTGGAACATGCCGCCGACCATGTTGGAGGGGAAGGTCTCGAGCTTCGTGTTGTACTGCATCACGCTGTCGTTGTAGAACTGCCGCGCGAAGCCGATCTTGTTCTCCGTCGAGCT
>DASXTT010000092.1:0-30687 GCA_036505255.1 Planctomycetota bacterium
CGAGATTGGTCTTTCCGATGATGGTCGCGCCGGCGGCTCGGAGCCGGGCGACAGCCGTGGCCTCGTACGGCGCCCGGTAATTCTCCAGGATTTTCGAGGCGCAGGTGGTGGGGGCGTCGAGGGTGCAGAGATTGTCCTTGAGGGCCACGGGGACGCCCGCCAGGGGGCCGTCGGGCGTGCCGGCGGCGGATTCGGAAGCGACGCTCAGGAAAGCCCGAACGCGGCCGTCCACGGCCCGGATCCGGTCGAGGAAGGCGCGGGCGACCTCGGCGGCCGACACGCGGCGGGACCGGACGAGGCCGGCGATTTCATGCGCCGGCTGAAACAGGAGGTCGTCGCTCACGGGAGGTCGAGGATCCTGGGAACCGTGAAAAAGGGCCCGGTTGTCGCCGGGGCGTTGGAGAGCGCGGCTTCCGGGGAGAGTCCGGGTCGCGGCTCGTCATCGCGCCGGACGTCGGCAAGATCGACGGCGTGGTCGAGCGGCGGGACGTTGGCGACATCGAGTTTTTTCAGCTCCTCCAGATGTTCGAGGATGGCCCCGATCTGGGTCCCGTAGGCCGCCATTTCGGCGTCCGAAAGGCGGAGTCGGGCCAGGTGGGCGAGGCGGCGAAGGCTCTCGGGGTCCAGGGCCATGGTGCGCCACTCTACGTTTTCAGGGGGCCGGAATCAAATGGACGCCTTTGTCGTTCTAACTCCGAGAATTGACGGGGTCGCGCCCGTTGGCCTAGAATCGCCCGGCTCGGCGGATTACGGGAGGAACGACATGAAAGCCCTCGTCTTCGGGATGCTGTCGGCCGCGCTGGGGCTCCTTCCCGGCGCCGCGGGCGCCGTCGCTCCCCCGCCGCAGGAAGGCGGGACGATCAAGGTCGTCTCGAGCCTCCCCCGCACGGGAAGCGCCAAGGCGCAGACCGACACCATCGTCAACGGCATCGTGATGGCGCTCGACGAAGCGGGGCGCAAGGTTGGAAATTTCAAAATCGAGTACGAAGACCTCGACGATGCCACCGCCACGGCGGGCCAGTGGACGCAGGAGAAAGAGGCGGCGAACGCGGACCAGGCCATCAAAGACGCCGACGTGATGGTGTACATCGGCACCTACAACTCGGGGGCGGCCAAGATCTCGATCCCCAAGCTCAACCGGGCGAATCTCCTGATGATCAGCCCGGCGAACACCTGGCCCGGGTTGACGAAGCCCGGCAAGGGGGATCCCGGCGAGCCCGACATCTACCGCCCCACCGGCAAGATCAACTACACGAGGGTCGTGCCCGCGGACGACATCCAGGGGCCGCTCGGGGCGGAGTGGGCCAAGAAGATGGGGGTGAAACGGGTCTTCATCCTCGATGATCGCGAAGTCTACGGGAAGGGGATCGCCGACCTCTTCCGGGCGCGTGCGGAGGAAATCGATCTGAAGGTGCTCGGGCAGGAGGGGATCGACGCCCAAGCGCAGGAGTTCAAGCCCCTGATGACGAAGATCAAGGCCTTGGAGCCCGACCTGATCTATTTCGGCGGCACGACGCAGACCAAGGCGGGACAGGTCGCGAAGGACATGATCGCCGTCGGGTTGAAGGCCAAGATCATGGTGCCCGACGGCTGCTTCGAGGACGCCTTCATCACCTCGGCGGGCGCCGAGAACCTGAACGGCCGCGCCTTCATCACCTTCGGCGGGCTTCCCCCGGAGAAGCTGAAGGGGAAGGGCGCCGCGTTCGTCGCGGCTTACATCGCGAAGTACGGCAAGAAGCCGGAGGCCTATGCCGCCTACGGCTACGAGGCCGGCAACGTGGCCCTCGAGGCCATCCGCCGGGCCGGGAAGAAGGACCGGGACGCCATCCGCACGGCGGCCCTCGGGATCCGGAACTTCGAAGGGGCCCTCGGGAAGTGGTCGTTCGACAAGAACGGGGACACCACGCTCCGCACGATGAGCGGAAACACGGTCAAGGACGGGAAGTTCGAGTTCGTGGAAGTGCTGGGAGAGGACTAAACTTCGCGCCGGAGGGCGGAGACCCGCGGCGCCGCGCCCTCCGCGTTCCCGCGCGGGCCACCGCCGGTCATTCCTGATGCTGACGCTCATGGCCGCCGCCGACACCCAGGGCGGCTTCGCCATCTTCCTCCAGCAGATCATCAACGGCATCACCACCGGAAGCCTCTTCGCCCTCATCGCCGTCGGCTACACGATGGTCTACGGCATCATCGAGCTCATTAATTTCGCCCACGGCGACCTGTTCATGCTCGGGTCGTTCCTGGCGCTGACCCTCGTCGGGTGGCTCGGGCTCGCCGTCGCTCCCGTCTTCGGCCTCGCCGCGGGCCTCGTTCTCGTGCTCGTCCTGTCGATGACTTTCTGCGCCGCCCTCAACGTCGCCGTCGATCGGCTCGTCTACCGGCCCCTTCGATCCGCGCCGAAGCTCACCCCGCTCGTGAGCGCGATCGGGGTCTCCTTTGTCTTCATGGGGATCGGCCAGCTCTGGAAGGGGGTGGCGGACATCAATTTCCCGGACCTCCTTCCGAACCGGAATTTGCTGGGGTCGGAGGCGCTGCGGTTCACCTTCAAAGATCTCATGGTCTGCCTCGTCACGGTGCCCCTCATGGCGGGGCTGACCGTGTTCGTCAAGTTCACCCGGACCGGCAAGGCGATGCGCGCGACGGCGCAGAACCCGACGGCGGCGCGCCTGATGGGAATCGACGTGGACCGCGTGATCGGAGTGACGTTCGCCATCGGCGGCTCGCTGGCGGGGGCGGCGGCCGTCGTCTACGGGCTGCACATCAACACGGTTTCGTTCCAGATGGGGTACCAGAACGGCCTGTACGCCTTCACGGCGGCGGTGCTCGGAGGGATCGGCAACCTGCCGGGCGCCGTCCTCGGGGGAATTGTCATCGGCCTGATTCGTTCGCTCGGGAGCCAGTACGTGGGCGAGAAGTGGACGAGCGCCCTCGTCTTCGCCATCCTCATCATCCTGCTGGTGTTCCGGCCCTCGGGGCTCCTGGGAGCGCGCACGAGAGAGAAGGTATGAAACGCGTCCGGTGGGAGTACCTGGTGCTGGGCGTTCTTCTCCTCTATCCGCTGCTTCCCTGGGAATGGGCGGCCCTGCTCGGGTCGGACCTGCGGACGATCTTCATCTTCGGGATCCTGGCGCTGGGGCTGAACGTCGTCGTCGGATACAGCGGCCTGCTCCAGCTCGGCATCGCGGCGTTCTTCGGGATCGGGGCCTACGCGACGGGCATCCTCACCGTCCCGCAATTTCCGTTCCAGATCGGATTCTGGCCCGCCGTGATAGCGGCCACGCTGATCGCCGGGGTCGCCGGCGTCGTGCTCGCGGCGCCGACCCTGCGGTTGCGCGGCGATTACCTGGCGATCGTGACCCTCGGATTCGGAGAGGTCGTCAAGTTCGCGATCAAGAACCTGGAAAGCATCACTGCCGGGACGAAGTCGCTCAATCCGGTTCCCCCGCCCGGGCTGCTCGGACTGCCGGTAAACTGGGAGAACTACCGCGCCTTCTACTACCTGGCGCTGGGATTCCTCGTCCTGGTCGCCGTCCTGCTCCGCAATCTCGAGAATTCCCGGCTGGGGCGGGCCTGGATGGCGATCCGGGAGGACGAGCTCGCGGCCACGTGCATGGGCACCAACGCGGCCAAGGTCAAGCTCTCCGCGTTCGCGCTGGGGGCCGCGCTCGCCGGGCTGGCGGGGTCGCTGTACGCGACCGCGCTGGGGAACACGGGGGGCCCCGATTCCTACACCTTCAACCGTTCGATCACGGTTCTCTGCTTCCTCATCATCGGCGGCATGGGGAGCATCAACGGCGCGCTGCTCGGGACGTTCGTGCTGATGGGGTACGACAACATCCTGACGCCCCGGCTGGACAAGTGGGTTCAAGATGCGGGTTCCCAGTTCCGGTTCACCGACGTCAAGCTCGTGGTCTTCGGCCTGGCGCTGATCCTGATGATGCGGTTCCGACCCGAAGGGATCCTTCCGTCGCGCCGGATCGCGATGGAGCTTCACGAGGAGAAGCCCTGATGCCCCTCCTCGAGATCCGCGGCCTGACGATGCGGTTCGGGGGCCTGACGGCCGTCAACCGGGTGGACATCGCGGTCGAGGCCGGCCAGATTTTCTCGGTCATCGGGCCGAACGGGGCCGGGAAGACCACCGTATTCAACGCCGTCACGGGGATCTACGAGCCGACCGAGGGGGGAATCTTCTTCGAGGGCCGGGAATTGCGCCGGCCTTTCCGCCGCCGGGTCGCCGTCGCGTGCGGCCTCATCGGCCTGCTGACCGGAATCGCCCTGGCGCTCTTCGCGGCCAACGTGGACGGAGCCTGGCGCGCGGCCGTCGTCCTGAACTACCGCCAGGATCCCACCGACCCGTTCCGGGTGGGCAAGGCCGCGGCCGATTTCTTCAAGTACCTGGGCGCGCGCGTCCTGGCCGAGCGGGACGTCAACCGCCTGACCGATCTCGAGATCCGCGAAAAGGACGGAGCCTGGCGGATCCGCAGCACCACCAATCGCGCCGTCCTCGAGGAACATCCGGACGAGGAGACGGCCGAGCAGCGCCTCGAGATCCTGCGCGCGATGGTCAACCTGGCCGGCAGCGCCCGCACGACGATCAAGGGCGACGGCCTGTGGCTCGCGCGGTCGGGTCGCCAGACGACCCTTTGGAGCACCCTTGAGGAGGCGCGGCGCCACGGCGAACCGGAGGATGCTTCGGGGAAGTGGCACATGACGGCGCCCCCAAACATCGTCCTCGACTCCGCGGAGTCGCTTGAAGCGGCGAGGGCGCGGCTCGTGGACCTGGCGCTTCGGGCGGGCAAGCTCCGCTGGCGGCTCACGTGCCGCGCCTCTTCCGAGGTGCTGGAGATCGTCGGGACGCCGGAAAAAGCGGCCGAGGAGGCCCGGGCGCTCGAGGAAATCATGACCCGCGGGGCCGAGATTTCGGAAGTGGAGGGGAAAGCCCGGCTCCTGTCGAAACGCGATGGTCGGGCGCTCGCGGAATTCGAATCGCGGGCGTCGGCGGAAGAACGATTGAACGAACTCCTCAACGTCGGTGCGGCGGCGCGGCGCGAGCGCGTGATTTTCTGGCTCGCGCTCTTCCTGGGGGCCGCGATCGGGGCGGGCGGGGCGGGCCTCGTCTGGAGGCGCGCGCGGAGGACGCCGGACGTCATCGCCCGGAGCGGCCTCGCCCGCACCTTCCAGAACATCCGGCTCTTCCCGGACATGCTCGTACTCGAGAACGTCCTCATGGGGATGGACGCCCGGCTGACGACGCGGCTCTGGCAGATGGCCCTGCGGACGCCGGGACTCGCCGCGGAGGAGCGCCGCGCCCAGGAGCGCGCCCTGGAGCTGCTCGATTTCGTGGGCCTCCGGCCGAGGGCCCAGCAGATCGCCAAGGGCCTTCCGTACGGCGACCAGCGGCGGCTCGAGATCGCCCGCGCCCTCGCCACGGAGCCCAAGCTCCTCCTCCTCGACGAGCCCGCGGCCGGCATGAATCCCTCCGAAACCTCGGAGCTGATGCGCCTGATCCAGAAGATCCGCGACAGGGGCGTGACGGTCCTGCTGATCGAGCACCACATGAAAGTAGTCATGGGGATTTCCGACCGGATCGCGGTGCTCGACTACGGGACCAAGATCGCCGAGGGCACCCCGGACGAGGTCCGGGCCGACCCCAAGGTCGTCGAGGCGTACCTGGGCAAGGAAGATCTCGGCTGAATCGGAGACGCCGTGGGCGAGCCGCTGTTGAAACTGGAAGGGGTCCGCGCGGGGTACGGCCTCATCGAGGTCCTCAAGGGGATCTCGCTGGAGGTGGGCGAGGGTGAAATCGTCACCGTGATCGGGGCCAACGGGGCCGGGAAGACGACCACGCTCATGAGCATCTCCGGCCTGGTCAAGGTGCGGGCCGGGCGCGTTTTGTTCGGAAGCGAACAAATCTCGGGACGCCCCGCCCACGAAATCATGCGGCTCGGGATCTGCCAGTCCCCCGAGGGCCGGAAGATCTTCCCCCGCCTGACCGTCCTGGAAAACCTCGAGATGGGCGCCTTCACCCGCCGCGACCGGGCGGGCATCCAGGAGGATCTCGAGAAGGCGTTCTCGCTCTTCCCGATCCTGAAGGAGCGGAGGAACCAGACGGGAGGGACGCTCTCCGGGGGCGAGCAGCAGATGCTGGCCATCGCCCGGGCGCTGATGGGGCGCCCCAGGCTCCTTCTCCTCGACGAGCCCTCCCTCGGACTGGCCCCGCTCATCGTCCTCCGCATCTTCGAAGTGGTCCGCGATCTGAACCGGCGGGGAATCTCGATCCTCCTCGTGGAGCAGAACGCCCGGCTCGCCCTGAAGCTGGCGCACCGGGGGTACGTCATGGAGACCGGGGAGATCACCATCGCCGGCCCGGCGGCCGACCTCCTCCAGGATCCCCGCGTCAAGGACGCCTACCTGGGAGAATAGCGCTCAGCCGAAAGCGGTCAGTTTTCAGCTTCAGAAGCGAGCGGCGATCAGCCATCGGCGCGTTCGGGAGTAATCCTGCGGAATGCTGTCGGCTGATCGCTTCCGACGCTGACCGCTGATGGCTGTCGGCTGACCGCTGATCATTAGGGGATCTTCATCTTCCCGGATTCCGCTTGAACGGGCCGGGACCCTTTCGCTAGATTCCCTTGAACCCTTCCCTAACAGCGGATTCTCATTGAACCACGCGAAGCTGGCGCAGTGGGTGGCCGAGGTCGAGCGCCTCACCCGCCCCGAGCGGGTCGTCTGGTGCGACGGGTCTCCCGAGGAGAATGAGCGGCTGATCCAGGGGATGCTGGCGGACGGCACCCTGCAGATGCTCAACCCGAAAACCTACCCCGACTGCTACTACCACCGGAGCCATCCCTCCGACGTGGCGCGGACCGAGCACCTGACCTTCATCTGCACCGGGCAGAAGGACGACGCCGGGCCCACGAACAACTGGATGGCCCCGCCCGAGGCGCGGGAAAAGGTCGGGAAGCTTTTTGAAGGCGCGATGGCGGGCCGGACGCTGTACGTCATCCCGTACATCATGGGCCCCGTAGGGTCGCCCTTCAGCCGGATCGGGGTGGAGATCACGGACAGCCCGTACGTGGTGGCGAACATGCGCATCATGACGCGGATCGGGCGCCCGGCCCTCGATCATCTCGGGACGGACGGGGATTTCGTCAAGGGCCTCCACTCCCTGGGCGACCTGAGTCCCGACCGGCGGTACATCTGCCATTTCCCGGAGACGCGCGAGATCTGGAGCATCGGCTCGGGCTACGGAGGCAACGCGCTCTTGGGCAAGAAGTGTTTCGCGCTCCGGCTCGGGAGCTGGATGGGCCGCCAGGAGGGATGGCTGGCGGAGCACATGCTCATCGTCGGCATCGAGGACCCGAAGGGCGAAGTGACCTACGTCGCGGCGGCCTTCCCGTCGGCCTGCGGGAAAACCAACCTCGCCATGCTCGTCCCGCCCCCCGCCCTGAAGGGATGGAAGATGTGGACGGTCGGGGACGACATCGCGTGGATGCATCCCGGTCCCGACGGCCGGCTCTACGCCATCAATCCCGAGGCGGGGTTCTTCGGTGTCGCCCCCGGGACGGGCACCAAGACGAATCCCAACGCAATGGCCATGCTCCGGCGCAACTCCATCTTCACCAACGTGGCCGTGACGGAGAACAACGAGCCGTGGTGGGAGGGGATGGACGGCGATCCCCCGGCGCGGGCCGTCGACTGGCAGGGAAAGCGATGGACGCCCTCCTCGAAGGAGAAGGCGGCTCATCCGAATTCGCGCTTCACCGTTCCCGCGCGCCAGTGCCCTTCGATCTCGAGGGAGTGGGAGAACCCGAAGGGGGTGCCCATTTCGGCCATCATCTTCGGCGGAAGGCGCGCGAAGGTGTCTCCGCTCGTCTATCAATCATTCAGCTGGACCCACGGGGTCTTCGTCGGGGCGGGCATGGCGAGCGAGACGACGGCGGCGGCCACCGGCGCGGTGGGCGTGGTCCGGCGGGACCCGATGGCCATGCTCCCCTTCTGCGGCTACAACATGGGCGACTACTGGGGCCACTGGCTTTCGATGGAAAAGCGGGTGGCGCATCCCCCGAAAGTTTTCCACGTGAACTGGTTCCGGCGCGACGCGAACGGCAACTTCCTCTGGCCCGGCTACGGCGACAACCTGCGGGTGCTGGAGTGGATCGTCGAGCGCGCCCGGGGCGGCGGCGCCGCATCCGAAACCCCCATCGGGCACGTCCCGCCCGCCTCCGCCATCGACCTGCAGGGGCTCGACCTGCCCGCGGGGAACCTGGATCAGCTTCTCTCGGTCGACCGCGAGGCCTGGCGCGACGAGGCCCGCAACCTCAAGGAGTATTTCGCCAAATTCGGGTCGCGCCTGCCGCCCGCCATCGCCGCCGAGGCCGATGCGCTGGCGGCGCGCCTCCGGAAGGCGTGAAGAAACGCAGCGGGTCGCGCCGCGTTCGAGCCGATAGGTCTCCGCGGAGGAGACTCCGCGTGGAACCCGTCGTCGCCGCCATCGATCCCGGCACCCGCAAGGTCGGATTCTGCGTCGTCAACGGCGCCGGACGAGCCCTCGAGATGGGCGTCATCGCTCCCGCCGGAAAGACCCTTCCCGAGCGGCTGCTGCAGATCCAGGACGGGCTCGACCGGCTCTTCGCCCGCCATCGCCCCGTCGAGGTCGCGGTGGAGACGCCTTACGTCGGACGCAACGCGGCATCGGCCCTCACGCTCGCCGCGGGGCGCGCCCTGGCTTTGACGTGCGCCGCCCGCGTGGGCGCGAAGGTCTTCGAGTACACCGCGCCCGAGGCGAAACGGGCCGTGACCGGGACCGGCGCGGCGGGGAAAACTTCCGTGCAGCGGATGGTCCAGCTCCTCCTGGGCCTTGCCGCTCCGCCGCCCCCGGACGCCGCCGACGCCGCGGCGCTGGCGATCTGCCATCAAGGGCGCCGTCGCTGATTCACCGCTCGAAGCTGGAAGCTCGAAGCTCGAAGCTCTATAGTGTCCCCCTCACGGGAGGGGAAACCGCCATGGCCAGCGCCGCCACCGCCGACCACGTCATGCTCAGGCCAGAACTTGAGGGCCTCGCGCCCCTCTCCAGCGGCAAGGTCCGCGAGATGTACGATCTGGGCGACAAGATTCTCATCGTGACGACCGACCGCATCAGCGCGTTCGACGTCGTCCTGCCCGTCGGCATCCCGAAGAAGGGCGAGGTCTTGAACCGGCTCTCGGAGTTCTGGTTCCGCCACCTCAAGACGCCGAACCACCTGATCACCTGCGACATCACGAAGATGCCCGGCGCCGTGCGCCGCCACCGGTCGATCCTGCGGGGCCGGTCGATGCTCGCGAAGAAGGCCCGGCCCTTCCCCGTCGAATGCGTGGCGCGGGGCTACCTCGCGGGGAGCGGCTGGAAGGATTACCAGGCGACGGGCGCCGTCTGCGGCTGCAAGCTTCCCTTGGGAATGCGACAGGCGCAGAAACTTCCGAAGCCGATCTTCACCCCCGCGACGAAGGCCGCGACGGGCCACGACGAGAACATCGACTTCAAGACGGCGATGAAGATCCTCGGAAAGAAAACCGCCGAGGAGCTGAGGCGGAGGACGCTCGATCTCTACTCCCGCGCGGCGATCCACGCCGAGCGGCGGGGCATCATTCTGGCCGACACGAAATTCGAATTCGGCGAAGTCGACGGGAAGATCCTCCTCATCGACGAGGCGCTCACGCCGGACTCCTCCCGGTTCTGGCCGAAGAGCGAGTACAAGGTCGGTGTCTCGCCGCCGAGCTTCGACAAGCAGTTCGTGCGCGACTACCTGGAGAGCATCGCCTGGAACAAGCAGCCGCCGGCGCCTCTGCTCCCCGACGAAGTCGTCCGCAAAACGAGCGAGAAATACCGTGAAGCGTACCGCCTCCTCACCGGCAAGGCCCTTCGGTAAAGTCCTCCGCGCGCTCACCGGCCGGTACCGCGCCACGATGCTCGAGGGGTGGGCCGCCGAAAAGACCGACCCCTTCCGCCACCTGATCGGCACGATCCTTTCCGCCCGTTGCCGGGACGAAGTGACCGACGTCGTGTCGCGGAAACTCTTCGAGACGTATCCCACGGCCGCGAAATTGGCCGCCGCCCCGCGCCGCGACATCGAAAGCCGCATTCGCTCCATCGGGTTCTACCGGATGAAGGCGAAGTACATCATCGAGACGTCGCGGATGCTGATGGAGGAATACGGCGGCTCGGTCCCGGCAACGCTCGAGGAGCTGACCCGGTTCCCGGGCGTCGGGCGGAAGGTCGCGAACTGCGTGCTCGTCTACGCGTTCGGGAAGCCCGCGATCGCGGTCGACACGCATGTCCACAGGGTCTCGAACCGGCTCGGGTGGGTGAAGACGAAGACGCCGGATCAGACGGAGCGCGAGCTGGCGCGCATTCTGCCGCGACGTCACTGGCTCGAGATCAACGAGCTCCTCGTCGCCCACGGGAAGGCGGTGTGCCGTCCGGTACGTCCCCGGTGCGCGGAGTGCCGTGTGGCGAGCCTGTGCCCGAGGGTGGGCGTTCGCGCTCGAGTCGTTTCATCGCGAGCCTGACAAAGTCGGGATTGAGATCGACGCCCGAGAAGCGACGCCCCAAGCGGCGCGCGACGACCGCCGCGGTCCCGGACCCGAGGAACGGGTCGACGACGAGATCGCCGGGCCGGCTGCTCGCCTGAAGTACGCGTTCCACCAGCCGCTCCGGCTTCTGCGTCGGGTGCGGCGTATTCTCGCGCATCGACCAGAAGGGGACGCAGAGATCGGTCCAGATGTTCGACGGGTGGGTCATCCGATGGCGCCCGTCGGTGGACTCCGTCCAGTCCTTCGGATGACCTGATGCGTCCCGGTAAGGCGCGATCACCGCCTTGCGCACCTTCACGGCGTCGAGGTTGAAGGTGTAGCGGTCCCCCGCCGTGGCGAACCACACGTCCTCGTGATTGTTCTTCCAGTTCGCGCGCGCGCCGCGGCCCTTGTCGCGCTTCCAAGTGATCCGGTTTCGCACGACGAACCGCTCTTCGAGAAGCCGCTGGAAGAGGCCGGACCGTTCCCATGACGAGCAGACGTAGACGGACCCGTCCGGGGCGAGGGCCCGGCGGGCCAAGTCGAGCCAGCGCGCCGTCCACGACTCGTAGTCCGCCCGGCGGTCGCGGTTGTTCCCGAAGTCCTTCCCCTTGTTGTAGGGAGGATCGGTGAAAAAAAGTTGGACGGAACCCGGTTCAAGTCGCGACAGGAAATCGGCCGCGTCGCCGACGAAAATCCCTTCGACCGGGCGGTCCGGGAGCGGCAGGGGGCGGAAGCGGGATTCGTCGCCGGTTTCGAGGAAAAGGGTGCGGTTCCGGGGAGCGCGCGTCCCCGGCCCCTTCGTCACAGCGACTCCACGTTGAGCGTCCGCGACCGGCGCTTCTGAACCTGGGCGCGGATGTGCTCCTTCACCTGCACGGGGTGGCGTATCCCGTGGATCTCCAGCCGGGGGTCGGTCGTGTCGGTCGTCATGAGGGTGACGACGCCGATGTCGAAAACCCGCTGAATCAAGTTCTGGGACACGGAGAGGTCATCGACCCGCATCAGCTCGATCTCGGAGATTCGCCGGCTCAGGATCCCCTCTTCCTTGAAAAGACGGTGGGTCGACAGCCGGTAGCGGACGGAGATCCGCCGGATGATCGAAGAGAGGAGCAGCCAGAGCGCGGGCAGGAGGACCGCTCCCACATAGACCCAGCGCATCCACGCCTCGCCCAGCTTGAGCCACTTCAGGGCGGCGAACAGGGCGGCGCCGGCGAAGAGGGACCAGAGGATCCAGAGGTGGGCGTCGGCGAGGAAGGAATACCGGTCCTCCCAGATCGGCTGTTCCGGCTCCGTTCCGGGGGCCGCAGAGGCCGGGACCGCTCCCAGCTTCGCGCCGCATTGGGGGCAGAAAAGAGAGCCGGCGGGGAGGTCCGCCGCGCAGGAAACGCATTTCATGGTTCACCCCAGGACCGTTTCTCGCCGCCGCGAGCACGCGCGGAGCCGCGACTCGACGACAGTATAGCCCAGCCCCGGACCTTGAGGTACGGCGATCGAACCGCGCCCGTCCACCTTCACCGGAGGGTCGATGATGTCCTCCCGCCAGTACCGGTCGCTGGCCGAAATGTCGCCGGGCAGGGAAAAACCGGGGAGGGTGGCGAGGGCGATATTGTGAGCCCGGCCGATGCCCGTCTCGAGGAGGCCGCCGCACCACACGGGGACGCCCTTGGCCGCGCAGACGTCGTGCAGCGCCTTGGCCGCGAAGGGTCCGCCCACCCGCGCCTGCTTGATGTTGATGACGCGGCACGCGCCCGCCTCGATCGCCCGCCGGCCGTCCTCGGCCGATTTGATGCTCTCGTCAAGGCAGACCGGCGTCTTCAGACGCGCCTGAAGCCGGGCGTGGTCGAGGAGGTCCTCGGGGTCGAGCGGCTGCTCGATCATCATGAGCCCGAAATCGTCCAGCCGGCGGAGGTGATCCGCGTCGGCGAGCGAATAGGCGGCGTTCGCGTCGACCATCAGGGGCAACGCCGGGAACCGGCGGCGCAGCGAGGCGACCACGTCGACGTCCCACCCGGGCTTGATCTTCACCTTGATCCGGCGATAGCCCGCCGCGGCGGCCGTTTCGACGCGCGCCAGCAAGTCCTCCACGCGCGGCTCGATGCCGAGGCTGATTCCCGCCGGGATTTCCGTTCGGGCGCCTCCGATCATCTTCCAGAGCGGTTTCCCTTCCGCCTGGGCGAAGAGGTCGAGCACCGCCATCTCGATCCCCGCCTTCGCCATGGGATGGCCCCGGACGAAGCCGAAGAATCCGGCGAGCGGTCCCGCGCGGGCGATTTCCACTCCCTTGAGACGCGGGGCGAGGAAATCCCGGATGATGTGCCAGGCCGTCTGGACGGTCTCGTAGCTGTAGCCGGGCGCGGCGGCGACGGGCGCCTCTCCCCACCCCACCACGCCCCCGCTCTCGGCGCGGACGACGACCGTCTCTTTTTCCGAGACGCGTCCGAAGCTCGTCTCAAAGGGGTGGACGAGGGACAACCCCACGTGAAAAAGCTCCAGCCTTTCGATTTTCATGCGCGCTCGAGGAGGTAGAGACTCCGGCCGCCTCCCGTGGCGAAGCCGGTGACCGCGAACCCGCGGCGGAAGAGGGACCGGAACGCGGCGCGCGTCGCCCGGCGCCAAGCCTGGGCGAGGGGCAGGTCGCGCCGTTTCAGGGCGTCGATGTCGGGGGGAATTTCTACGGACGCGCGAGGCCCGCGCGGAACGCCGCGAATCCGTCCCGGTCGGGCCACGTTTTCCCTGAAATCCGTTTCGATCGCGGCGGGGAACGAGGCGAAACCCTCCTCGATCGGGACGGATTTCGACCGGCCCGCGAGGCGGTCGGCGACCCGTTTCGAGCGGATCCACCAGCGGGGGACGAACCGGTCGGTCTCAAGGCCGCGATTGAAGCGGCTCCCGCTCCGTCCATAGACGTTCACCAGGTACTCGTCGATCACGCAGCCGAGCTTCTCGATGTTGAACCGGGCGTTGCGGCTCTGGAGCGGGTCGAACGTCCAGCGCACGAGGTCGAGACCTTGCGCGAGGACGAACCTGCGCTGGGCGAGTTTCAGCCGGAAGCCGAGTCCGGAATTCTGGTAGGCCGGGAGGACGCCGGTCATGCGGGAGTAGTGGTAGACCCTGCCCCCGGCGAAGCCCGGGATGCCGAAAGAGAAGGCCACGAGGCGTCCGCGGTCGAACGCTCCGAGGACATGCCCGCCGATCCGCTGGGCGACGACCAGCTCGTTGAGAGGAATGACTTCGCGCTCGGGGAAATTCCACACGGCCCGCTGGATGTCCTCCGCCGCGAGGTATTCGGCGTGGGTCCTGAGCTTGCGGATGAGCATCGCGAGTTGGCGCCCGGGGCGGCCCCTCATGGACACGGGACCGGAGCGCGATTATAACGGGCCGGTGCGGAAGCGCATCCGGATTATCGCCAACCCCGCCTCGGGACGCGGACGATCGGGCCGACGGGCCCGCGAAGTGATGCTCCGGCTCGTGGAGCGGGGCTGCTCCGTCGAAGTGGTGGAGACTCGCGCTCCCGGCGAAGCCCGCCGGATCGCCTTCGAGGCCCGGAGCGTGGACGCCCTCGTCGCGGTCGGGGGGGACGGCACGATCAACGAGATCGCGAACGGGTTTTCGTCCCCCGCCGCCCCGCCGGTGGGGATCATTCCCTGCGGGACGGCCAACGTCCTCGCCAAGGAGATCGGGCTGCCGCGACGCGCGGCCGAGCTGGCGGACGTCATCGCCTCGGGTCGCGAGATCACCTGGGACCTGGGCGTGGTCCACCCCGGCGACCGAAGGTTCCTGCTCTTCGCGAGCGCCGGATTCGACGCCCAGGTCGTGCATGATTTCCACAAGCGGCGCGACGGGCGGATCCGGATGTCGGACTACGTCATGTGGGGCGTGCGGACCTTTCTGACCTGGGAGGTTCCGAAGATCCGCGTGGAGATCGACGGGCGCCGGGTGGCCGAGGATGCGGCCTGGGTCATCGTGTCGAACGTGCGTAGCTACGGAGGGCCGATCGTCTTCACGCCCGAGGCGAGGTACGACGACGGCCGCTTCGAGGTGATGATCCAGCGGCGGCGCCACAAGGTGGACACGATGCATCTCTTCGGATCGTCGATGCTGTCATGGGCGCTGGGACTCGAGGCGCGTCCGGCCGACGTGACCTATCACCCGGCGCGCCGTGTCCGCCTCGCCTCCGCGGATGGCCGTCCCGTGGCGTTGCAGGTCGACGGCGACCCCGGGGGATTCCTTCCGGCGGAGCTCGAACTGGCGCCCGGCGGAATCAGGATCCTGGGGCCCTGAGCGGGGCCTGCTTCAGCAGGGAGCCCGGTGAAGCGGATTCACCGCAACCCGCTCGAGCCCGGCCGTTGCAATCCGTACTGGGCGATCTTCTTGCGCAGCGTGAGGCGGTTGATGCCCAGGATTTCGGCGGCCTTCACCTGGTTGCCGCCGGTCATGGCGAGGGCGCGCCGGAGCAGAGCCTTCTCCCACTTCTCTTCGACCACCCGGTACAGGCTCCCGCGCGGCGCGTCGGGCGCCAGGGCGATCTGATCGACGACCTCGGCCACCCGGTCATCCGCGTCCCCGGAATTCGCGGCCCGGGGCCGGATCAGGGACTCCGGCAGGTGCTCGGGCAGGATCGTCCGCTTCCGGGCGAGGACGACGCCGCGCTCGATCGCGTTCCGGAGCTCGCGCACGTTCCCCGGCCACGAGTGGTGCTTCAGCGTCTCGAGCGCCGCCTGGCTGATGCCCTCCGATCCCCACTGCTCGATGAAGTGCGCGACCAGCAGGGGGATGTCCTCCCGCCGGTCCCTCAGCGGCGGGATGTCGATCCGCACCACGTTGAGCCGGAAGTAGAGGTCTTCGCGGAAGGCCCCCGAGGCGATCCGCGCCTCGAGGTCGCTGTTCGTGGCCGAGAGGATCCGCACGTCCACGGCGACGCGGTCGGTGCCCCCGACGCGGGAAAGGGACCGGTCCTCGAGGAAGCGGAGGAGCTTCACCTGGGTGGCCGCCGGAACGTCGCCGATCTCGTCGAGGAAGAGGGTGCCGCCGTCCGCGATTTCGAACTTGCCCCGCTTCTGCCGGAGCGCGCCCGTGAAGGCGCCCTTCTCATGGCCGAACAGCTCGCTCTCGAGGAGCGTCTCGGGGATCGCCGCGCAGTTCACCGGCTCGAAGGGGCCGCTGGCCCGGCGGCTGCTCGCGTGGAGGGCGCGCGCCAGCAGTTCCTTGCCCGTCCCGCTCTCCCCCGCGAAGAGCACCGTGGCGTCGCTCTCGCACACGGCCGCGACCTTGCGGAAAACCTCCTGCATCGCCGGGGTGCGCCCCACGAGGCCGCCGAACGAGGGCTCGCGCCGGAGGCGCTCGACCTCGCGGCTCGCCTGCGGGCCCGACAGCGCGGACTCGATCAGCCGCCGGGCTTTGGCGAGATCGACGGGTTTGGCGAGGTAATCGACGGCCCCGAGCTTCACGGCGCGCACGGCCGTCTCCAGCGTCCCGTGCGCGGTGATGATGATCACGCGCGCCTCCGGCCGGAGCTTCCGGATCTCCTCGAGGGCGGACAGTCCGTCCATGCCCGGAAGCTTGACGTCGAGGATGATCAGGTCGGGAGGTTCCTTCCGGGCCAGCTCGAGCCCCTGCTCCGCCGTCGGCGCCGAGCGGACGGCGTGTCCGAGCGAGGTCAGGAATTTCTCGAAGGCCCAGATGATGGACTGCTCGTCGTCGATGACCAGGACGGTGCTCATGCGCGTTGCCCATCCTACACCGGAGTGCCCCTGAAGGACGCGCTTCACTCGCCTTCAGGGCTTCGCCTCCGGCAGGTCGATCCAGAAGGTCGAGCCCCGCTCGGAGGTTTCGAAGCCCGCGGCGCCCCCGTGGTCCTCGACGATGCGCTTCGTGAGCGCGAGCCCGAGACCCACGCCGTCGGGGCGGCCCGTGACGAAGGGCTCGAAAATCCGGTCGCGCAGGTCCGGAGGAACTCCGCCCCCGGTGTCGGCCACGCTCAGCCGGACCGACCCGCCGCGCCGCGCGAGCGCGACGGTCAGCGTGCCCCCCTGCGGCATGGCCTGGGCGCCGTTCAGGATGAGATTCATCGCGGCCCGCTTGAGGCGGTTGTCGTCGCCGGGGACCGGGGGCACCTCCACGAACCGCCGTTCGACGGAGACGCCGAGGTGACCCAGCTGGCGGGAGAGGAGATCGAGCACCTCGCCCACGGCGAGATCGAGGCGGACCGGGTCGCGGGACGGCGGCCCGGGCCGCGCCGCCGCCGAGAGCTCGGTGGCGACGAGGTCGAGCCGCTCGATCTCGCGCAGGACCAGGTCGTACGGCTCGCGCTCCCCCGCCGGTTTCTCCTCGCGCAGCATCTGGACGGTCATCTTGATCGCCGAGAGAGGGTTCTTGATTTCGTGGGCGACGCCCGCCGCGAGGGAGCCCATGACGGCCAGGCGCTCGGAGCGGCGCAGGGTCTCGAGCATCCGGTTGAGGGCGTCCACGAGGTGGGCGAGTTCCGGTCCGCCGCCCGGAGCGGGTCCCAGGGTCTCGTCGCCGCTCCCCGTCAGGCTCCGGGCGCGCGCGGCGAGGTCCTCGATCGGCCGGGCGATGGAGTGGCCGAGGGCGACTCCCGCCAGGGCGACGATCACCAGGCCCGCCGCGGCGATTCCCAGAAGCGGCAGGACGGCCGCGCGTTTCTGGTCGGCGAGCACCCCCGAAGGAAAGAAGAGGTAGCAGTCGCCGTCGCGGATGGCCAGGTAGCCTTTCCATGGAACGAACGTCTGTTCGGGGGGGCGGAACTCCCGGACCAGGCTCGCCGGGGGATCGGGAAGCGTGGAGAAGAGGGTCAGGTCGTCCTTCCGCACGACGGCGACGTCGGCCCGGTAGACGGTCTTGAGAAAGCCCGCGTAGGCCGGCTGCCGGGTGACCCCTTCGACTTTCCGGACGAGTTCGGCGAGGCTGCGGGCGCGGTCGCGGAGGTTCTCTTCGACGGAGCTCGTGGTGAGGGCGAGGATGGCGGCGGCGGTGGCGCCGTAGGTCAGGGTGAAGAGCGCGACGAAGGGGAGGACGATCCGGCGGCGGAGGCCCATGCCCCCACTATAAGCCCCGCCCCGCGGCGGCGGCTATCTTACGGCTTCTTCTCGCCGTCCTTCTTGTCCTCGGGCTTCATGCCCTGGTCTTCCTTGTCCTCTTCCACCTGGATCTTCTTGAGGAAGGTGTCGTACCGCTGGAGGTTGGCGTTCGCTTCCTTGTACGTGTTCGTCTTCAGCTTGGGGTCGTACTTCTTCCAGAGGGTGTTGATGGCCTTCCGGACCGAGTCGATCAGGTCCCGCTTGCGCTTCAGTTTCTGGTCGGCACTGGAATTGCCTTGGGGCACCCCGGGGGGCGGGGGTCCGTACGAGCCGCCGCTTCCGCTCCCGTCCTTGTCCTCGCGGATGGATTCCAATTCGCCCAGGAGCTCGATGAGGGGGCGGAGCATCCGGACGCTGTTGATCTCCTCGACGGCCTCGATGGCCTCGCGGGCGAGGGAGGTGTTGTCGCTCGAGAACCAGGACTTGAGGTCGGGGGCCATCCGGTGGAGCGCGACGACCCCGAACTTCTCGATGCATTTCTTCTGGAGCTGCTCGTCCCTCTGGACCTTGGAGTTCGCGAGGAGCACCCGGCCCGCCTCGGCGTCCTTCTTGTACTTGCCCAGACCGGCGGCGGCCTCCATCCGGACGTCGATCGAGCGGTGGTTCCCCAGCACGTTGATCAGCTCGGAGCGGATGAGCGGATGGGGCTCGGCGCTTTCGAGCTTGTCCTGGATGGCCATGATGATGTCTTCGGGATTCTTCGCCTTGGCGCACGCCGCGCGGTAGGCCTCGAGCGCCTTGCGGGCGGCGTCCTCCCTCTCCCTGGCCTCCTGCTTCGCCTTCTCCTTCTCGGCCTTGGGGTCCTCCTGGGACGCCGCGGCGGGCAGCGCCAGGAGCGCCGCGAACAGCAGGGCCAGGCTCTTCACCATGATGGGACCTCCCTCACTGACGCGGATTATACATCCCGCGCCGGCCAAGTATTGCAACGACATGAGAATCCCGCCGCCGCGGAAAATAAAAAAGCCGGGTGGGGGAAGTCCACCCGGCCCTTGGAGAGAGGGAGACCGGAGCCGCGGGGGCGACTCCAATCCATAGCTTATAAGTACACGGGGGGTGTGTCAGGAAAGGACACAAATTGGGAACTCTGCCAGACCTCAGACCTCAGACCCCAGACCTCAGACCTCAGACATCAGACTTCAGGAGGAGTGAAGAGTGCTCAGTCGGTAGAAGTTCTCGGGGTGCTGGGTCTGAAGTCTGAGAACTGTCCCTGCCGTCACCTATTCCTGCAGTTCCACATTCCAGTACGCCTCGCTGAGGAAGTCCTTCCACGACTGGCGGAAGTCGCCGACGCGGATGGTGAAGTGGGGCTTCCACGCCGGCTTGGTCGGCGTCGACCGGAGGGTCATGCGGGCCTCGGACGGGGTGCGGTCGGCCTTCCGGGCGTTGCAGGGGACGCACGACAGGACGCAGTTCGTCCAGGTCGAGGTGCCGCCATGCGACCGGGGGACGATGTGATCGATCGTCAGTTCCGGGGTCCCGGGCCGGGCGCCGCAGTACTGGCAGCGGTTGCGGTCCCGCTTGAACAGGTTCCTCCGCGAGAAGACGACGTCGCGGTCGGGGACCTTGTTGTAGACCGTCAGGAGGATCACCTCGGGGACCCGCAGCCGCAGGCGCACGGTCCGGACGTGGGGCTCGTGCTCGGTGGCCCGGATCTCGGCCCAGGAGGCGAAATCGAACGTCCGGTAGGTCGCCGGCTCGACCGCCCGGGCCGCGCCCCGGACCATGAGACAGAATGCCTGGCGCACCGAGGTGGTGCGGATCGGCACCCACCCCCGGTTCAAGACCAGCGCGGGGAGGTCCAGAACGGCGCTCATGGGAGACCGGCAATTGTAAGAAGAAGGGCCTCAGGAGTTCAACAGGGCGAGCCTGTGGGTAGTGGCTCAGTTCCCAGATCCCTGATCCCAGATCCCAGTCCCCGAAGTTTCAAGTCGCAAGTCGGAGGCCAGGAGCGCATCTGGGTGCAATCCGTGTGAATCCCGGCTACGGAGCTTGAAACTGGAAACGTCCGAAAACTGGGATATGGGGTCTGGAAACTTGAAACGGACCCGGCACCCCGAGTCACCGAAGCTGGACTGGCCCCCTCGGGTTGATACGATCTACGCCCATGCGACAGCCCTTGGTAGCCCTGATCTTTGTCGCGAGCTTGACCGCGTTCCTCAGTGCCACCGATGCCGGCTCGGGCGGCTTCCCGCTTCCCGCTCCCCGCTTCCACCGCGACGTCGAACGGCCGGAAGCCGGCAGCCGGAAGCCGGAAGCCGTACAGCAGGAGAAGCGGACGCCGCCGGTGGTGGCGATCCGGAACGCGACGATCGGCCTCGACGCGGCCACGACGCTCGAACGGGCCTCGATCGTCCTCCGCGGGGGATTCGTCGAGGCCGTCGGCGTCGAGGTCGCCCTCCCGCCCGACGCGGAGATCCTCGACGGGACGGGCCTGTACCTCTACCCGGGATTCCTGGACGGCCTGACCGCCGCCGGATTGGGCGAGACGAAACGCACGCCCGAGGAGCGCAGGAAGGCCGAGGCGACGCCCGCCGATTTCACGGCCGAGGTGCTCGGCGGGATGGAGAGCGCCAACCGGAAGGGGATCCGGCCCGAATTCCGCGCCGCGGATGTCCTCGTCTTCGGCGAGGAGGACCTCCGCAAGCATCATCGCGGAGGATTTTCCGGGGCCCACGTCGCCGCGCAGGAGGAGTTTCTCGGGGGTTCGGCAGCCCTGGTGGCGCTGAACGGCGGCACGCGTCGCGAGATCATCGTGCGAGCCCGCACCGGGCTGGCCGGGTCATTCCGGACGTACGGCGACGGATATCCCTCGGTCTCCATGGGATTCATGGCCCATCTCCGGCAGGTCTTCTTCGACGCTCAACGCCTGCGGGAGCTCAAGGCCCGCTACGACAAGGAACCGGTCGGGCGCCCGCGGCCGCCCGCGGACCCCTCCCTTGAGGCCCTGTGGCCGCTCCTGGACCGGCAGGTTCCGCTCTTCATGGAGGCGAATACCGCCGGAGAGATCGACCGGGCGCTCGCGCTGGCGGCGGAATTCAAGCTCGACCTCGTGATCACGGGCGGCCGGGAGGCGGGCCTCATGGCGGACCGCCTCAAGGCGGCCGGGGTGCCCGCCATCCTGAACCTCAAGTTTCCACGCGAGCCCAAGCGGCCGGCGAAGCCCCCGGCCGGCCCTCGGAAAGAGGGGGAGCCCGAGGAGATTCCCAAGCCGCGAAAGCAGTACGAGGACGAGAAGCGGGAGTGGGAGCGGCGCGTGCGGGGCGCGATTGCCCTCCACGAGGCGGGTATCCCCTTCGCATTCTCAACGGCGGGTCTCGAGGATCCGTCGGCGGCCCTGCGGCAGGTCGCGAAGCTCGTGTCGCGGGGTCTCCCGAGGGACGCGGCCCTCCGGGCGCTGACCTCGGCGCCGGCCGCGATCCTGCGCGCGGAAGCCGCGTACGGAAGGCTCGCGCCGGGCCGGCCGGCCAACCTGACCGTGCTCACGGCCCCCCTCGGGGCGCCCGACGCCCGCGCGCGCTTCGTCTTCGCGGACGGGATGAAATTCGACCTCGAGCCCGGGGCCAAGGGCGATCCCGCGCCCGAGATCGACCTGAACGGCGTCTGGAACCTGACGGTGGAGAAGAGCGACGCGGGGCCGCTGAAGATCTCGGCGGCGCTGACCCAGAAGGGCCGCGACCTCTCCGGCGCGATCACCGCTTCCAACTTCGGGGACGGAGCGATCACCGTCGGCCGGGTCACGGGCCGGACCTTCACCTTCTTCGCCAAGATCAACGTGGAGGGAGAGGTGACGGAACTCGAAATCCGGGGGGAACTGAAAGAGGGGGGGATGGAGGGAAAGATTTCCGGCCCCTACGGCGACGATCTCCCGTGGAAGGGCAGGAAGCCCCAATGAAAACCCTCCGGTGGATCCTCCTTCTCACTCTGACGATTCCCATCGGCGCGCAGGAGCCCGCGAAGCTGTCGGACGTGACGGACGCGGACGTCGAGACCGACGCCGACCGGATTCCCGCGACGAAGACGGGCGGCAACGCGATCCTGCGAAACGCCGCGATCCTGACGCTCGGCCCGGCGGGGACGATCGACAAGGGTTCGGTCCTCATTCGGGACGGAAAGATCGCCGCGGTGGGGAAGGACGTGGCGGCGCCCGCGGGGGTCGTCTCGATCGACGCCACGGGACTGACCGTCATGCCCGGCATCATCGACTGCCACTCGCACATCGCGGTCGACGGGGGGCTCAACGAGGCGACCCAGTCGGTCACGGCCGAGGTCCGGGTCCGGGATATCCTCCAGCCGACCGACGTGGCGATCTGGCGCGCCGCGGCCGGGGGTGTCACCGCGGCCAACGTCCTCCACGGAAGCGCGAACGCCATCGGCGGCCAGAACGCCGTGATCAAGATGAGGTACCGGGCGCCGCCGTCGAAGCTGCTCTTCGAGGGCGCGCCGCCCGGGATCAAGTTCGCGCTCGGCGAGAATCCCAAGCAGTCCAACTGGGGGAACCGGGGCTCCCGGTTCCCGAACACCCGGCCCGGAGTCGAGGCCGCCATGCGGCGGGCCTTCACCGAGGCGCAGGAGTACCGCCGGCAGTGGGAGGAGTACGGGAAGCGCCGGGCCGCCGGGGAGAGCCCCGACCCGCCCCGCCGCGACTTGCGGCTCGAGTCCCTCGCGGGCGTCCTCGCGGGAGAGGTCCGCGTCCACTGCCACTGCTACCGGGCCGACGAGATCCTGATGGTGATGAAGCTCGCGGAGGATTTCGGGTTCCGGATCGCGACGCTCCAGCACGTGCTCGAGGGCTACAAGGTGGGACCGGAAATCGCCGCGCACGGCGCCGGCGCCTCGACCTTCAGCGACTGGTGGGGATTCAAGATCGAGGCGTACGACGCGATCCCATACAACGCCGCGCTCATGGCCGAGGCGGGCGTCGTCGTCTCGCTCAACTCGGACAGCGACGAGCTGATCCGCCATCTCTACATCGAGGCCGCGAAAGCGGTGAAGTACGGCGGCGTCTCCGAGATCGACGCGCTCCGGATGATCACGCTCAATCCCGCGCGCCAGCTCGGGATCGCGTCGCGCGTCGGCACGATCGAGCAGGGGAAGGACGCGGACTTGGCGGTCTTCAACGGACATCCGCTCTCGCCTTACAGCCGGTGCGTGATGACGCTCGTCGACGGCGAGGTCGTCTTCGAGCGGCGGACGGTCCCGAATCACGCGACGGCGGGCTTCGTTCCGGCGACCCGCCCGCGCCGGGCGCCGCTGTCGATCCCGAAGGCCGAGACGTACGCCATCACGAATGTCGCCGTGGTCCCGGTCGACGGCCCGCCGATTCCCTCGGGCACCGTGATCCTGAAGGGCGGGAAGATCGAGTCGATCGGAACCGGTCCGGCGCCGGAAGGCGCGACCGTCGTCGACGGCACCGGGCTTTCGGCCTATCCGGGATTGATCGACGCGGGGACGGCCATCGGCCTGACGGAGATCGGATCCGTGCACGGGACGCGCGACGAATCGGAGATCGGGACGTTCCAGCCCGACCTCTTCGCCTCGACGGCGCTCAATCCTCATTCGGAGTACGTGCCGGTCGCTCGAGCGAACGGCCTCACGACCGTCTTCTCGGGCCAGTGGGGCGGCCTGGTGGCGGGCCAGGCGGCGCTGATCCGGCTGGCGGGCTGGGTGCCGCGGGAGATGATCGTGAAGGATCCGGTGGGGCTCGTCGTCAACTTCCCGCCGGTCCGCAAGCCCGAGCGGGATCCGGACGACAAGAAGCCGGAGAAGGAGGACACGCGCCTGCGGGAGCTTCGCGAGTTCTTCGGGCGCGCGAAGCGGTTCGCGTCGCGGGTGGACGCGGCGAAGCGGGGGGCCCTGCCGCCGCCCGAGCGCGACCTCCCGCTCGAGGCGATGGTCCCGTACCTGCGCGGGGATCGCCCCGTCATTTTCAACGCCGATCCCGCGGATGACATCCGGGCCGCCGTCCGGTTCGCGGAGGAATTCGGGTTGCGCCCGGTGATCGCGGGAGGCGCGCAGGCCTGGAAGGTGGCCTCCTTCCTTGCCGAACGGAAGGTGCCCGTGCTCGTGGGGCCGGTCTTCCGCCTGCCTCCGGACCGCTACGACCCGTACGATTCCCCCTACGCGTGCGCGGCCCGGCTTCAGAAAGCGGGCGTCAAGTTCGCGATCCGGTCGGGCGACTCGTCGAACGCCCGCAACCTGCCCTATCACGCGGCCATGGCGGCCGCCCACGGACTTCCGCGCGACGAGGCCCTCAAGGCGATCACCCTCTATCCCGCCCAGATCCTCGGAGTCGCGGACCGCGTTGGGAGCCTGGGCCCGGGAAAAGCTGGGGACCTGATCCTGACCACGGGCGATCCCCTCGAGATCATCACCGACGTGGTCGCGGTCTTCATCGACGGCAAGCCCCAGTCCCTCGAGACGCGCCACACCCGGCTGCGCGACAAATTCCGCGAGCGCCTCAACAAGTAAGAGAGTCGCACCCGGGCAACCAAACTTGCGAAGCAAGAACAAGATTGCGGATTGCGGATTGCTGATTGCCGGTAGCTGTCAGCTGATTGTTCCGGCTGATTGCTTACCGCTGACGGCTTCTGACGCTGAACGCTGACGGCTGTCGGCTGATGGCTGCACGTTGATTGCTTTACCCTCCGCTCCCCGACGACTTGTAGAATCCCCAAATCGCCATGGCCACCCCCCACGACATTGCTTTTGCCGGAGCCGCCGTCAAAGAGGAGGTGCTCACCTCCGACCAGGTCAATCTCGGCGTGAAGGTCCAGAAGATCCTCGGCGAGCTGGGGGTCATCAAGCCGCTGGCCGACGTGGTCGTCGAGGCCGGATGGGTCGAACCCGACCGGGCCGCGCGCATCGTCGCAGGTATGCGCAAGCTCGGCGTCGTTCATCCGGAACTGAAACCGCGGGCGGCTTCGACGGAGGATGTCGGGGCCCTGGAGCATGTGAACGAGGAGGCGCGCCGGCGCCTCGAGACCGCGTCCCGGACGCTCGCTTCGCTGTTTTACGCGCGGAGCGCGGGATCGCTGGCCGTCGATCAGGGGGTGGCCGCCGGTCCTCCCACCCGGAGCGGGCGCCGGTTGGTCGACCCGACGCCGACCCCTTCGCCCGCCCGTCGCGTGAAAGTCATCCGGGTCCCCGTGGAAGGGGAGGTCGCGGCGCCCCCGCGGCGATTGCACCCCGCCATCGGCGCGTCGCTGGCGCTGGTCGGTGCGATAGTCGCTATCACCGCGTTCGTCCTCACGCGGAAGAACGCTCCCTCGGAGGTCCCAACCCCGCGTCACCTGGCGTCGAAACCGGAGCCTCCGCCGTACATTCCGCAGGGCAAACCGCCCGCGGCCCCCCCGCCCTCGCCGCCTCCCGAAGCGCCGACCGAGGCCGGGCCGGCGGAGCCGGAATCGGACGCCGAGGTGGAGGCGCGCCGGCGGCGGTACCTGGAGGAGCAGGAGCGCGAGGCGAAGAAGATGTACGAGGAGGCGCGCCAGCTGATCGCGGAAGGGCGGCCGGTCTCCGCGCGCGGCAAGCTGAAACGGCTCGCGGAAAACTACGGGTGGACCGAATTCGTGAAGCTCCGCAAGGACGAGATCGCGCGGCTCATCAAGGATTCGGACACGGACGTGGGATCCTCCGAGGGCCCTTCGGGCGACTCGGAGCCCATGCCGGAAGGTCCGGCGCTCCCCGCCATGGCCGCCGCCCTCAAGCGGCTCGAGGATGGCGCGGTCGCCGACGCGAAGCGATTCGCGACCGGCAAGACCCGCCTGTCGGGAGCGCGGGCTGATTTGGCGCTGCGCGGGGGGAAGATCATCAAGGGGGCCGAGATCGTGGATATCTCGCGCGAGGACTTCCGCGTGCGCGGCGAGATCGATGGGGCGAAAGTGGATCTCCTGCTTTCATGGGCCGCGCTGGACGCGGCCTCCTTCCTGTCGCTCCAGCGGCAGATCGCGAAAGGGCAGGGCGCGGCCGGCCAGTTCGAGCTCGGCCGGATGACGCTCGTGCGGCGTCTCTGGAAGGAAGCGAAGACCGCGTTCGACGATTGCGTGCGCGCGGAGGGGGCGTGGAAGACCCGGGTGCCCGATGTCGCGGCGGCTCTTGCGACTCCGACGGTGCTTCGGGGCGCGGCGCGGCGGCTGGGCGACGGCCGCCTGCTCGTGGAGTACTCCTTCTCGGATCCGGAACAGGCGGGCGATTTCACGCCGCAGGCCGGGACCTCGGGCGCCCGGGAAGCTGCGACCGGGACGCTGAAGATGACGTCGAAGGACGCCGCGGTCTGGAGCCTCAAAGATCTCGCGTTCGATCGCGACTTCGACGCGGTTTTCGAGGTCGAGGGGGAGGCGGCGATCGGGGCGATATCCGGCGATGGAAAAGGGGTTCTCCTCTTCATGGGACCCTCCGGCACCAAGCTCGTGCGGTGGAATCCCGGGCCGGGAGAGACGATCGCAGAGTCGTCCGAACGGCCCGCCGCCATGGTTCCGGTGCGCGTGGAGTTCCGCGACCCGATCGTTCGGGTCGTCCAGGGGGAACGCGAACTGCTCTGCGCGGTGTGCGAGCCGGGCTCCGGGCTCCGTCGCGTCGTTCTCGGCTCCCGAGGAGAGTCGACGTGGCGCAATCTCTGGATCGCGGGACGCGTCGGGACCGAGGAGCTGGCCCGGCGGCTCGGCCCGCTCGATCGCCTGGAGGGCGGGGCGCACGCGGGCGATTTCCGGCTCGAACCCGCCGCCGCGGACGCCGAGGCCGCGTCGAGGGCGGTGAAGGCGGAGGCCGCGCTCGTCGCGGGGGACCTCGAGGAAGCGGGAAGTCTTGCCGAGGAGGCCGTAGCTCGCGCTCCGACCTCCGCGCTGGGCGTCGCGGTGCGGGGGCTGGTCCGCCTGGCGCAGGGGGAGACCCGGCTGGCCGTGACCGACGCCGACCTGGCCTTGGCCCTCGACCCGTGTAATGGCGGCACGCGGTCTCGCGCCCTGAGGATTCTCGCGTCGATCCGTGGACCGGCCGCGTACGGCGCGCATCGCCGGAAGGACGCGGCTCCGTGGGAGGTGCGGACGGACGGCTCCGAGGAGCGGCTGGCGGTCTTCGCGGCGACCCTGGAGGAAGCGACCCGGCGATTCGCCGACGCGCTGAAGGAGGCGGGCGCGCCTCCGAACCGTCCGATTCGCGCGACGGTTTTCTCGTCTCGGGAGACCTACCTGGCGTATCTGGAGGTGGCGGACTCGCGAGAGGTCGTGGCGCTCGACGGACCCGGGATGGCGGCGTGCCTTCTGCGCGGGGCGGCTCGGGCCTATCTGCGGGCGGCGGTCCCGGCTCCCCCCGGCTGGCTCGAGGAAGGAATGACGTCCCTCCTGGCGGGAGAGGCGCGGACGGTGGAGATGAAAAAGCTCCTGCCGCGGGCGGCGCCCCTCGAGGAGCTCCTGAAGAAGCCCGCCGAGCGATTCACGGAGGCAGACCGGATCCAGGCGGCCTCGGTGGTCCGGTTCTTCCTGGGGAGCCAGAATCGGACGATCATCTCCGATCTCCTGCAGAAGTTGCGTCACGGCGTCCCGGCGATCGAGGCGTTCTCCGGACGCAGCTTTCCGAAGCTCGAGGCAGAGTGGAAGGCGTGGGCCGCGACGGATGGAGGGAAATGAAGCCATGACATGGATGCTTGCTCTGCTCGTTTGTGTTCAGTCGCAGGAGGAGACGTACACCGTCATGATCGCGGTCAAGTCGATGCACTGCGACGAATGCCGCGACACGCTGGTGGCGCGGCTCAAGGCCCTGCCCGGGGTGAAGTCGGCGGAGGCGAACGCGGAGAAGCTGACGGTGTCGGTGACGGTGCTCGAGAAGCACGCGATCCGGCTCAAGACGATCCAGGCCTGCGTCCCGGGGGACATGAAGATGGAGCGGGCGACGGTGACCCTGCGCGGGACCGTTTCGGCCTTCGGGATGATGCTCCAGCTGAAGGCGAAGGCGTCGAACGCGGCCTACGAGCTCGGCGACAAGGACCCGAAGAAAAACGAGAAGCAGGCGCAGCTCCGCGAGGCGCTGGGCCAGGGCAAGAAGAAGTTCAAGATCACGGGGGAGCTCGTCGAGCGCGACAAGCGCGAGGTGCTCGTGATCGAGTCGTTCGAAGCTGTCGAGTGGAAAGACTGAGCTCCGCTCAGCTCACCGCTGAAATCGCCGCGCGCGGGTGAGGCGCCGGAGCCGGGTGTTGCGCCCGGGACCGCCTCCCGGCGAGCCGCCCTCCCCGGAAAACCCCTGCGGGGCGCCGCCCCCCGTGAGCGCCTCGAGGTCTTGCTGGACCTCCGCGGGCGTGGCGTGACGGAGCTCGCGCGCCTTGGAGAGCATCTTCCGGATGAGCCAGTCCGCGCGGGCCGACACGGCCGGATTCTTCGAGCGCGGGATCGGCACGGCGCTCTCCAGCTGCTGCTTCGCGACCAGCTGAGGCGTCGTCCCTGGAAAAGGCACGTCTCCGGTCTCCATTTGGAAGAGGATCGCCCCGAGGGAGTAGATGTCGGTGCGGGTGTCGATGTCCTTCTCCCCCCGCACCTGCTCCGGCGAACGGTAGTAGGGCGCCGCCGCGCCGGACGGGGCCAGCGTCGGAAACCCGAGGCCGCACATCTTCACGAGTCCGTCCCGCGTCACGAGGAGATCCTTCGGCTGCAGGTCCCCGTGGAGGATTCCGTGGCGGTAGGCGTGGGCGAGGGCGCGCGCCGCCTGGAGCGCGTACCCCAGGGCCCGCTTTTCTTCCAGGGGGCCGCCCCGGCGCAGCAAGTCGGCGACGGACGGTCCGTCGACGAACTCCATGACGCTGTAATGAAGCCCGTTCGCGGCGTTGACATCGATCCCCTGGATCAGATTCGCGTGGGTCAGCCGGGCGGAAGCCCGGGCCTGCTTCAGGAACCGGCTGCGCAAGACCGGGTCGGCCGCGTGGCGCGACGCCAGCACCTTGATCGCCACAGTCCGGTCCATCGAAAGCTGGAGCGCCTTGTAGACCGACCCCGTGGACCCATGTCCGAGTTTGGAGATGAGGCGGTAGCCCGGGATCTCCTGGTGGCCCCGATGGGCGCCCTCGTGGAGCAGCACCTTCCGGACCTGCTCCTCGGTGAGGTACCCGAGCCGGATCATCAGCTCGCCCATCTTCAAGGGAGTCCCGCCCCGCGCCCGCTTTTTCTCCTGCAGAGCGAGGGCCTCGTCGACCCGCCGCAGGGTGGTGAAGCCGAGCTTGATCGCCAGCTCGCCGAAATTCGCGTCCGGGGACGGATGCATGCGCTCGACGATTGTAACGCACGCGCCCCGCGTCGGTGGAGTCCTAAGTTCGCCTTCTTGGGTCTTCTACCGGCTCGGCGCTCGAAGCTTCTGGAGCCGGATACTGGAATCCGGGAGCTGGAAGCTGGTACCCTCCGTCTCCTCATGATCGACTTTCGCGCTATCGAAACGGAGTGGTTCCGCCGCTGGGAGGAGTGGAAACTCCACGCGACCCCCGAGTCGCCCCGGCGGAAATATTACGTTCTTGAAATGTTCGCCTACCCCTCGGGCGACATCCACATCGGCCACCTCCGCAACTACATGATCGGCGACGTCGCCGCCCGGTACCGGATGATGACGGGCTGGGACGTCCTTCATCCCCCCGGCTGGGACGCCTTCGGCCAGCCCGCGGAGGGCGCCGCGCTCAAGTACTCGATCCATCCGCGCGAATGGACGATTAGCAACATCGAGACCGGCACGAAGACGCTCCAGCGGATGGCCGTCTCCTACGACTGGAGCCGCGAGATCCGCACCTGCGAGCCCGACTACTACAAGTGGACGCAATGGATCTTCCTCCAGCTCCACAAGAACGGGCTGACGTATCTCGCGCCGTCCTGGGTCAACTGGTGCCCGAAGGACGAGTGGGCCCTGACAAACGAGCAGGCGGAGGGCGGCGTCTGCTGGCGCTGCGGCACCGCCATCGTCAAAAGGAAACTCGACCGCTGCTGGTTCTTCCGGTATTCGAAGTACGCGGAGCGCCTGCTCAAGGATATTGACAAGCTCCCGCAGTGGCCCGAGTCCGTCCGCACGATCCAGCGCAACTGGATCGGACGCAGCGAGGGAACCGAGATCGATTTCCAGATTGAATCCGGGGACAAGATCCGCGTCTTCACGACGCGCCCCGACACGATCTGCGGCGTGACCTTCATGGCGGTCTCGCCCGAGTCGCCGCTCGCGGAGACGCTCCCGATCCCCGACCGGCGCGAAGCGGTCGCCGAGTACGTCCGGAAGGCGCTCGTGCGCGACGAAGCCCAGCGGGAAAAGGAGAAGGACGGGGTCTTCACCGGACGATACGCGGTCAACCCGTTCAACGGCGAGAAAGTCCCGCTCTGGGTCGCGGACTACGTCCTCGGCGGCTACGGCACCGGCGTCGTCATGGGTGTCCCGGCGCACGACCAGCGCGATTTCGAGTTCGCGAAAAAGTACGCGCTCCCCATCAAGATCGTGATCGATCCGTCCACCGCCGGCAAACCGGTCCAAGCCGGCCGGGCCCAGATCAGTTTCGGGTTCGGCAAGAGCCTTCAGGCCGCCGGACTGACCGAGGCCTACGTCGAGTCGGGACGCATGGTGAATTCGGGGCCGTTCGACGGGACGCCCAACGAGGAAGGGATCAAGAAAGTCACGGAGTACGCGGCCGCGAAAGGATTCGGCGGACCCGCGGTGAACTACAAACTCCGCGACTGGCTCATCTCGCGCCAGCGGTACTGGGGCTGTCCGATCCCGATCATCCACTGCCCGAAATGCGGCCCCCAGCCGGTGCCGGAGAAGGACCTTCCTGTGATCCTTCCGACGAACATCACGAACTTCGTCCCGAAGGGGCGGTCGCCGCTCGCGGACTCCCCCGAGTTCATGAACACGACGTGCCCGAAATGCGGAGGACCGGCCCAGCGCGACCCCGACACGATGGACACCTTCATCGATTCGTCGTGGTACCAGTTCCGGTACGTCGACCCGAGAAACGACCGCGAAATCTGGCGGAAGGAAGAGATCAGGAAGTGGGCGCCGGTCGACCTTTACATCGGCGGCATCGAGCACGCGC
>DASXTT010000093.1:0-4661 GCA_036505255.1 Planctomycetota bacterium
CCCGCGAGGTGGTGCGCGAGGTGCCCGTCACGACGGTGGTGACCAAGGAGGTGACCGCGCCCCCGTCCGAGGACTACATCACCAACGTGAGCATTTCCGGCCAGCGCGTGTACGGAAAAAAAGTGGACGTCACCTACGACGGCCAACTGCACGTCATGAAGATGGTCGTCGATCCCGAGGTGAAGAGCTGCGAGCAGTATTGCCCCGTGGCCCGCGAACTCGGGAGCCTGGCGCAGAAACTGCCGGAACGCGTCGTCTATCGCAAGAAATACTAATCCCGAGGTGCCGCGGGAAGCGTGATCTCGCGGAAGATCCCGCGCCGCACGAAGGGGGCCCCGGCGGCCAGCTTCCGCGCCTCGTCGACCGTGGCGCAATGCCACCGGATGAGCAGCTGGTCGGGATGATCGGCCGGAACGCCCGCCCACGTCAGGATGCCGCGCCGGCGCATCGAGATCCACCACCGCACCTGGCGCGCGTAGCCGGGCTGCTCCTCGATGGGGCGTCCCGGGATCCACGCGGTCCCGGGAGAGTAGCGCGTCAGGAACCCGTTCAGGGCGGCGGCGGTCCGGTCCATATCCAATGAGACGTATTTGAAGGGCATTCTCCTTCTGTAACCCGCGCGGCTTCATCGACGTTTAAAAATGCGATCACGACCCCGCGAAAATACTCCGCCCGGCGGGATATAGCTCCCAGTTTCCAGATCCCAGATCCCAGTTACTGAAGATTCGAGTTGCGAGAAGTTACGAGTCCGGCTTGAAACTCGAAACTTCAGGAACTGGAATCTGGATACTGGCCCAGCTCCTCGACCTCGGGGAATTTCCCGGCGTGCCTGAGAATTGCATTGGAAACGGAGGCTCTTATGTACGCGCTAATGGGGTCGAACGGCAACATCACGTCGAAGGCGGCGCGCCTCCTGCTCCAGCAGGGAAAGAAGGTCCGGGTCATCGGGCGCGACGCCGCGCGGTTGAAGGCGCTGAAGGAGGCGGGCGCGGAGCTCGCGGTCGGCGACGCGCTGGACGCGAAGTTCCTCGAGGGCGCCTTCCGCGGGGCGGAGGCGGTCTACACCATGATCCCGCCCAAATACGACTCGCCCGAATTCCGGGCCCACCAGAACCAGGTCGGCGAATCGATCTCCAAGGCCCTGACGAAAAGCGGCGTGAAGCGCGTCGTCAACCTGAGCAGCGTCGGCGCTTCCCTCCCCGACGGCACCGGCCCGATCGCGGGATTGCACGACCAGGAGGAGCGGCTGAACATCCTCGGGAAGATCGACGTCCTGCACTTGCGCGCCGCCTATTTCATGGAGAACCACTTCGGATCCATCGCGGCGATCAAGCAGATGGGGGTCCTCCCCGGGCTCACCAAGTCGAACGTCCCCGTGGCGATGATCGCGACGCGGGACATCGCCGATCGGGTCGCGCGGGAGCTGACGCAGCCGTCGACCAAGGGGCATGAGGTCCGCCACGTGCTCGGGCCGCGGGAGTACACGATGTCCGAGACCGCCCGCATTCTCGGCGCGGCGATCGGCAAGCCCGACCTCGCCTACGTGGAGGCCCCGGCCGTCGAAGTGAAGAAAGCCCTGAGGGGATTCGGCTTCTCCCAGGACGTCGCGGACAGCTTCGAGGAGATGTCGCGCGCCCTGAGCGACGGGCGGATCGCCAGGACCTACAAGCGGGACAAGGAGAGCACGACGCCGACCCCCCTCGAGGAATTCGCGAAGGGATTCGCCGCGGCCTACAATGCCGCGTGAGGCAGGAAGCAGGAAGCTGGGAGCAGGGAGCTGATCATGCCCCGTCCTTGGAGAGCCCTGGTTCTCGGCGGCGGGGGAGCGAAAGGGGAGTTCGAGCTCGGGGTGGCCGAATTCCTGGCGGAACAGGGCTGCGGTTTCGAGTTCTTCAGCGGCGTGAGCGTCGGGGCCCTCAACTCCTCGGTCCTGGCGCAGCACGCGAACCTGGTGGACGGGGTCGGACGCCTCCGCGCCCTCTGGGATTCCATCCGCGGCGACTCGGACATTTACAGCAAGCCATTTCCGGGCGGAGCGATCGGGACGGGGCTGGGGGCGCTCTTCTCGCTCTTTTCCGATTCGGGAATCGCGCGCGATTCGATCCACTCGAGCAGTCCGCTCCGGCGGCTGATCGAGAAACACGTCACTTGGGACGCGCTCCAGCGCTCCGGCAAGATGTGGGCGGTCGGCGTCACATCGCTCACGGACGGGACCTACTATTGCGTCTCCAACGACGCGCGCCTCCTGCCGGCCACTCGGCCGGAGGGCGCGCGGCTCACGCTCACCCTCGACCCGGGGCGCGAGGGCTCGATTCCCGATCACGTCGTGGACTTCATCCTCGCCTCGTCGTCCATGCCGGTCCTCTTTCCGCCGGCGGACATTTACGGGCACCGGTTCGTGGACGGCGGACTGCGCGACATCACGCCGCTCTCCAGCGCCTTCAAGGCGGCCAAGCTTCACAAGGAGGCGTCCCGGGGATGCGTCATCGTGGTCGTTTCGACGTCGCCGGCCGTGATCGGGAGCCGCGACGTGGACGCGCTCGACAGCGGCCAGGAAATCGCGGGCCGGACGATCGACATCATGGCCCATGAGATCCTGGCCAACGATCTGAAGTGCGCCGGCCAGCGCAACCACCAGCCGGGGTACCTGAAAGCGGACGTAATTTCAATCCGGCCGGAATTCGAGCCCAAGCTGGGCAGCCTCGAATTCGGCGACCCGGGGAAGCGGGCGGAGCTTCGCCGCCACGGCCGCGAGATGGCCCAGAAGGCGTTTCGCGAGGGCCAGCTCGCGAAATTAGCCGAAAAGATTGGATCCGGGCCCGTCATATGATCATTGTAACTATTTAGGAAGTAAGCACTTCCGTCTTCCATTCCGCTCGACCTTTAGAATCCACCATCCACAATCCAAAATCCACAATCTTTCCGCAACTCCCCTGTAACCACACCGAAGCCGATATCGTAAATCCGGATAGAGCGTATCCGGACCTCGCGGCGAGACACACCGCGCCGGATCGCGGATATTGTTCCGGGGGGTGGTGCTCGAGAATTCGTGGCTCGCGTCGGGCCGTTCTCCATACGGTGGGGTGGTCCTTCCAAACCGGCCTGCGCGCGTTTCGTCCCGTAGATCTGGGGAGGTCGACATGGGATCCAAAGCGCTCGTCGTGTGCCTCGTCGCGGTCCTGATCGCCGGGGCCTCGACCGCCTCGGCCCAATCGCCGCAGCAGCCCACCGGATCGTGGGCCAACGAAACGAGCGGCCAGTACTTTTACATGGGCGGCTCGGCGTCCGACGGGACCTATCTCTACTTCTTCGGCGGGTACCAGTACGGGGTCTCCACCACCTATCCCTATTACTACCAGCAGTGCACCCGGTATGACCCGGTGAACAATACTTGGGCCGTCCTGTCTCAGCTGCCCAACCCGCTCTACTACAACGCGGGCGCCTACTACGGCGGCCGGGTCTTTGCCTTCGGCGGATACAATCTCAACTCCGGCTACTCCAGCGCCATCCTGGCTTACACGATCTCCTCGGATTCCTGGACGACGCTGAGCGCCACGCTCTCGTCCACCCGCTATTACCCCGCGGCCGCGACGCTTGGCGACCGGATTTATGTCACCGGCGGGTACTACGCGGGCTACGTGGCCACCAACGACGAGTTCAACCCGACGAACGACTCGGTCGCGACGCGCGCCAACATGCCGGGCGGCCAGTACTTCCATTCGATGGCCGCGTTTCCCAGCCTCAACAAGCTCTATTCCTTCGGCGGCTACAACAACGGATATCTCTCCGTCTGCTACGAGTACACGCCCCCGGACGCCTCCAGCGCGAACGGCAGCTGGACCACGAAGTCGCCCATTTCCAACGGCGCCGGATCGCAGCCCCGGTACGGGCCCCTGGCCATGACCCTCGGCTCCCGGATCTACGTCATGGCGGGCTACAACTCCGGCTACCAGAATTCGACCCTCGAGTACAATCCGGTCACCGACACGTGGATCCCGCGCGCCAACTTGTCCACCGCGCGCTACATGCACGGCGGCGGGGTGGTCGGCGGCAAGGGCTACGTCTACGGCGGGGTCCCGACCTACACCACCGGCGAGGAATTCACGCCGCCCGACTTCGGCCTGCCCCCGAACGCCGCAACGAATCTGGCCCAGGCGGGAAGCCGGGCGGAATCGGCGCTCCAGGCCAAGGCCGATCCCACCCAGTACGACGGCTGGACCAACAGCCAGATCACATTCTCCGCCAACTGCACCGACCCGAACGCGAACCAGCAGGTCCGCCTCCGGGTCCGGACGAGGCCTTCGGCCTCCTCGACGTGGACCAATCTCGACAGCGGATTGCAGTCGCAAGGACCGATTTCCATCACGTGGCCGATCCCCGCCGACGGGGCGTATGACTGGCAGTGGCGCGTCGAGGACTCCTACTCCAATTCGTACCCCGACGCCCTCGCCACGACGCCGGCCGGTTGGGTCGACTCCTTCGGCAACGGGAACAGCCCCGATTTCCGGAGCGACCAGATCCCGCCGGCCGACCCGATCGCCCAGAATCCGAACAATGTCGATCTCCAGCTCAACCATCCCGACGGCGGGATGGTGACGCTCCAGTGGACGGAATCGACGGACAACGGGCCCG
This sequence comes from Planctomycetota bacterium, assembly GCA_036505255.1. Lineage (GTDB taxonomy): Bacteria > Planctomycetota > MHYJ01 > MHYJ01 > JACPRB01 > DASRJF01. The sequence continues at coordinate 4,633 of DASXTT010000093.1, forward strand.
TCGCCGGCATCTCGTATGAAACCCAGGTC
>DASXTT010000094.1:0-2072 GCA_036505255.1 Planctomycetota bacterium
GTAGCAGCGTGGTCGCGCGCCCCTTGTGCACTGCAGGCCTCTATCTCGGCATCGTGGCGGATTTCTCGACGGTGACTTGGATGGTATAGCCCGACATCACCTGGAGGACGGTCTTCTCGACCGCGCGGTACTTCTGCATCAGCGGCCCCGCCAAGCCGCCCTTCGAATCGTCGTTGTCGGCCAGCGTGGCGGTCTTCTTGAAACTCTCCGTCTCGATCGTGATGATCCGGGCCTTCCTGGCCGCCTGCCGGTCGTTCATCTTCTCGATCCGCTTCAGCGACTCGAGGTTGACCAGGCCGATCGGCGACTCCTTCAACTCGCCGAATCCGGACGCCATCATCGCCCGGACCAGATCCTCCATCACCTGATCCTTCACCGTCGCCATGTAGGGATCCCGCCACAGCCGCTCGAAGGGCTCCTGCGGCGTCGGCCCCTTCCGGTTCGTCCACCCCTCCGAGAGCATGTACCGGTAGTTGTGCATCACCCGCGTCTGCCGGGTCCGAATGTCCTGCTCCTCGAAGAACCACACGTAGCTCACCTTGATCGCCTTCCCCGCCGTGGCGGGGTCGGTGGCGGTGCGGTCAGACTCCGTGAAGGGCGATCCGGCATCGGACGACGCCGGATCCCCGGCGCATCCGGCGAGGAGGACCCCCGCGAGCCCCAGGACCGCGCTATGCCTCAAGCCCATTCCACGCCTCCCGGACCTCCTTCGCGAGGTCCAGTATCGGGACGGTTTTCTGGTCCGGTTTCGTGCGCGCCCGAACGTCCGCCGTCCCCGCCTCCGCCGACTTCTTCCCGATCGTCACCCGCACCGGGATCCCGAGGAGGTCCGCGTCGGCGAACTTCACCCCGGGCGACTCGTCCCGGTCGTCCCACAAGACCTCGAAGCCCGCCTGCTCGAGACTCGCGACCGCGTCCTCCGCGAGCTTCAGGATCTTCTCGTCCTTCCCCTTTACGCTCACCACCTCGACCTGGTAGGGAGCGAGCCCTTTCGGCCAGATGATCCCGGCTTCGTCGTTGTGATTCTCGATCGCGGCCGCCGCGATCCGCGTGATGCCGATCCCGTAGCAGCCCATGATCATCGGCCGGCGCTTCCCCTGCTCGTCGAGGAACTCGCACTTCATCTTCTCCGAGTACTTCGTCCCCAGCTTGAAGACGTGGCCCACCTCGATCCCCGTCGTGAAGCGCACCGGCGCCGAGCACTTGGGACAGGGATCCCCCTCCTTCGCGTAGCGGATGTCCGCCCACGACTCGGGCTGGAAATCCCGCCCCGAGTTCACGTTCTTCAGGTGGAGGTCGAGCCGGTTGCCGCCGGTGACGAAATTCCGCATCGCCTGCACCGCGAGGTCTCCGATCACCCGCAGCGGCAGTCCCACCGGCCCCGTGAAGCCGACCGGCCCGCCCGACGCCTTCTCGATCTCGGGGGGCGTCGCGAGCTCGAGCTTGGCCGCTTTCGCCGCCCGCTGAAGCTTCGCCGGATTCACCTCGTGGTCGCCGCGCACGAGCGCCGCGATGGTATCCCCCTCCGTGCGGAAGAGGATCGTCTTCACGATGTCCGTGGGCTGGACCTGGAGGTAGGCCGCCACCTGCTCGACCGTGTGCTGGCCCGGCGTCACGGCCTCCTCGATCGAGTGCAGCTTCGTCGTCTCGGCCTCCTGCTTGACCGACTCCTTGGGCCGGCCGATCTCGGCCTTCTCGCGGTTGGCCGCGTAGCGGCAGGTCGAGCAGACGAGGACCTGGTCCTCGCCCGCCGGGGCGATCGCCATGAACTCGTGCGAGACGTCGCCGCCGATGAGGCCGGTGTCCGCCTCGACGGGGCGCGCGGCGATCCCGCAGCGCTTGAAGATCCGCAGGTACGCGTCGTACATCGCCTGGTAGCTCCTGTTGAGCCCGTCCATGTCGACGTCGAACGAGTACGCGTCCTTCATGATGAATTCGCGCGTGCGGACGACGCCGAAGCGCGGCCGCGCCTCGTCGCGGAACTTCACCTGGATCTGGTAGAGGTTGAGCGGCAGCTCGCGGTACGAGCGCACCTCACGGCGTACGATGTCGGTGACCACCTCCTCGTGTGT
>DASXTT010000095.1:0-20612 GCA_036505255.1 Planctomycetota bacterium
TCGGGAAGGTCTCCGGCGATTCGCTGACCGCGACCCCCGGCGCCTTCTTCAGGATGGCGATCGCCTCGGCCGGCGTGAGCTTGCGCTCCGTCTCGATGTTCACGGACTCGCTGTGACAGTTCCGGACCGGCACGCGGACGCAGGTGGCGGCCACGCGGATCGAGGGATCGCCCATGATCTTCCTCGTTTCCTCGACGATCTTGGTCTCTTCGACCGTGTAACCGGTCGGGAGGTAGGCCTCCTTCTGCGGCACCTGGGGGATGCAGTTGAAGGCGACCGGCCGGGGGAAGATCTTCCGTTTCGAGAGACCGTCCTTGAGGAAATCGCTGCGGACCTCCTCGTCGAACTCCGCCAGCGCCCGGCCGCCGGCGCCGCTGATCGCCTGGTACGTGGAGACCACGATCCGCCGGATGCGCGCGGCGTCGTGAAGCGGCTTCAGCGCGACGACCATCTGGATGGTGGAGCAATTCGGATTCGCGATGATGCCCTTGTGCTTCGCCGCCTCCTGGGGATTCACCTCGGGGACGACGAGCGGGGTGCCGGGATCCATGCGCCAGGCGCTCGAGTTGTCGATGACCACCGCGCCCTTCCCCGCGAACATCGGGGCGTACTCGCGGCTGACGGCGGAACCCGCGCTGAAGAAGGCGAAGTCGAAGGATCCCACGGTTTCGGAGGAGAGCCCCACGATCCGGTGGGGCTTGCCCCCGTAGTGGAGCACCTTGCCGACGGAGTCCGGAGAGGCGTACATCGTCATCGTCGCGACGGGGAAACGGCGCTTCTCGAGGCACTCGATGAACTTGCGGCCCACGGCGCCCGTGGCGCCGACGATGGCGACGCGAAAGCTTCGGCTCATGGGTTTCCCGCGATGGATAGAGAGAGACGGAAACGGATCCGCGACCCGCGGTTCAGGACCGACCCGGCTTTCGCTTTCGCCCGTTCATTCCGTCCCGGACGTAACGGCCGCTCCGGCCGCCCGTCTTTTCGAGGAGCCGGAGTTTATCAATTTCCATCCCCCGGTCAACCGCCTTGCACATGTCGTAGACGGTGAGGGCCGCCACGGCCGCCGCCGCGAGCGCCTCCATCTCCACCCCGGTCCGGTCGTGCGCCTCGACGCGCGAACCGATGTCGAGCCTTCCCTTCCCGGCGAAGGCGAAATCCACCTCGATCCTGGTCGTGGCGATGGGGTGGCAGAGCGGGATCAGGTCGGCGGTTCTTTTGGCGGCCGAGATGCCCGCGATCCGCGCGACGGAGAGGACGTCGCCTTTCTTCGCGGCGCCGCGGCGGATCAGGGAAAGCGTCGCGGGCTTCATCCGGACCTCGACCGCGGCCCGGGCGGTGCGGTGGGTCACGGGCTTCTCGCCGACGTCGACCATGCGAGCGGCCCCGGTCCGGTCGAGATGGGTCAGGCGCGCCATGGGGCCATTATAGCGGCCGGTCAGTCCGGCAGGCGCAGGAGCAGCTTTCGAGCCAGCTTCAGCGGCGGATAGCCCGTCGCGAGCAGGCGGTGGTGGAAGAGCTTGAGGCTGAACGCGTCGCTCCACGCCGCGCGGCACTCCTCGCGCAGCCTCAGGATTTCGATCTTGCCCAGGGTGTAGACGAGGTACATCGGATCGGCGGCGCCCCGTCGCGCCTCGCGTTCGGCGTTGGCCCGCTCCTGAAGCCCCCGCTCCTCGAAAAACCGCGCCGCCTCCTCGACCGTCATCCCGCGGCAGTGCATCCGGAGCGCCACGAGGTACCGGCAGATCCGGAGGAGCGCCATGTTGAGCTGGTGGAGCCGCAGTTTCGGGTCGCCCGGCTCGACCTCGTCGACGTAGGCCTCCTCGAGGTAGTGAGCCCATCCTTCCGCGAACGCGCCGCTCCCGAAGACGCGGCGCACCTTCGAGGGGAGTCCGCGCAAAGTCAGGAACTGCGTGTAGTGGCCCGGGTAGGCTTCATGGACCGATATGAGCTTCAGGGCGTGGCGGTTGAAGAAACGCAGGTGCTGTTCCCGGCGCGCCGGATCCCACGACGCCTCGGGCAGCGTCACCGAATAGTACGCGTCGCGGGCGACCGTCTCGAACGGTCCGGGAATCTCCATCGAGGCGAACGACGTCCCGCGCCGGAAGGCGGGCGTCTCCTGGACCTTGCAATCGGCGTCCGGGGGCACTTCGAAGAGACGCTCGCGGGAAGCCTTCTTCAGGCCGTCGAGCATCGCCCGGACCGCGTCCAGCAGTTCCTCCGCCTTGGGATGTTCCGCCGCGGTGTCGCGCAGGACTTCCGCCGGCGGTTTCGCGGCGTCGATGCTCCGGGCCACCTCGACCATCTTCGCGCGGGTCGCTTCGAGGAGCGCCTCGCCCTGGGCGAGGAGCGCGTCCACCGGGGTCTCGACCATCTCCTCCAGGGCGAGCTTGCGCCGGAAGAGACTCTCGCCCAACGCGACGGCCCCCGTGGACCGGGGCGCGAGATCCGATCTCAACCATTGGACGAAGCTCTCGAGGGACGCGACGGTCTCCCGCCGGCGGGCGTCGAAACGCTTCCGAAGCGCGTCGTCTTTCACCTCCGCCAAGGCCTGGGGCAACGAGTCCGCGATGAAGGCCTTCGCGCCGGAGAAATCGTCGATCGCGAGTTCGGTGAGAAGGCCGGGCGGGTTCTTCAGATTGGCCCGCGCCGCTTCGAGGACGCCGCCGACCTGTGCGAGCCGCTCGACGGCCATGGCCATCCTGCGCTCCGGAGGCGCGAAGCGCAACGCGGCCAGCGCGTAGAGGCCCTCCGACACGATGCCCCCGTAGAAGCCTGGGTCGCGCTCCCAGGAGCGGACCTCCTCCAGATCAAGGAGCGCCGCCTGGATCGACGACTCCAGGAGTCGGCGATCGATCTCCGCGTCCTCGGCGAGCAGCACGGGCTTCACGCTCCGCACCCGTTCGAGCCACCGCCGCTGCGCCCCGATCTCGGCCGCGATGGCCGCCGCCGACACGTCCTGCAGGCGGTCGTCGTACTCGTGGATTCCGTCGAGCGTTGCGCGGACGGGATGGGCCGCGTAGTGCCATGCGAGATAAGCGTCGACGAGGGTCTCGAACTTCGCGTTCTCCGCCCGGCCCCGCTGGTCCTCGGGCATGCCCCACGTTTCCGGGTCCGGCTCGAAGAGCGAACAGCCCGCGAGCGATGAGAGCATGACGAGGGGGATCAGGCGCCGGACCATGGTGGCGAGAGAATAGCAGGGAAGCTCCCCGGCGGGAAGCTGGAAGCCGGGAGCCGGAAGCTACTTTGTCGGCGGTTTCGCGCCGGCCAGCGCCGTGAGACCCGTGAGGGCGCCCAGGTTCATCGTCTCCACGGCCGTGCTCGGCACGATGACCAGCGCGCCCTTCTCCTTCAGGCCCTCGTACAGCATGTTCATGGCGCGCAGGTGCAGCGCGGTCGGGTTGGAGGCATACGTTTTGGCCGCCTCGTTGAACTTCTCGGCGATCTGGACCTCGGAGTCGCCGAGAATGACCCGGGCCTGGAGTTCCCGCCCCGCCTGGGCCTGCATCGACATCGCGTCCTGCAGCCCCTCGGGGATGATGATGTCGCGGATCTCCACGCTCATCACCTTGATGCCCCACGCCACGGCGCGCCGCTCGATGATCTGCTGGAGCTCGTGGTCGAGCTGCTCGCGGCTCGACAGGACGATCTCGTGCGGCGTCTTGCCGATGACCTCGCGGAGCGCGGTCTGCGCCGCCCACTGGACGGCCTTGCGGTAGTCCTCGACCTCGAGCGCCGCCCGCGTCGCGTCCTTCACCTGCCAGAAGAGGACGGCGTCGACGTTGATCGGGACGCCGTCGCGGGTGAGGGTCTGCTCCGCGCTGAAGGGCGTCGTCACGACCCGCTGGTCGATGTAGTAGACGATCGTGTCGACGACCGGGATGATCATGAAGATGCCCGGGCCCTTGAGCTCCTTGAAACGTCCGCCGCGGAGGAGGACGGCCCGCTCCCACTCGGCGGCCACCTGGATGGCGGCCGCGAGGTAGAAGCCGAGCAGGGCCAGCGCGACCGACGGCAGCGGGTTCCGGTCGAAGACGAAGAACGCCCCGATGGCGGCCAGCGCGCACCCCATGAAGGCCAGGCCGGCGATGCTCTTTCTCATGGCGCACCCCCCTGAACAGGTCCCGCCATTATAGGACCTCCGGAGACCCGGAATGTCACCCCAAAACGATCGGTTGTTTATCCATTTATTTTGGGTTCCCGGACGATTTCCTGAAATGTAACGGCCTCCCGGGCGTTCAAATAAGACGGGAGGAGGAATGGCCTCCAAACGGCGGGTGTCTGCATGTTCCAGGGTCGACGGGTATCGCTGGTGCTGGGAGGCGGCGGCCTCAAGGGCCTCGCGCACATCGGGGTCCTCAAGGTCCTCGCCCGATACGGCATCGTCCCGGACGAGTACGTCGGGACGAGCGTAGGCTCCATCGTCGCCGCCCTCGCCGCCTCGGGCCTCATGCCGGAAGAGATCGAGCGGATCGCCCTCGCCATCCGGAAACCGGACATCCTCGACTACGACTGGAAAGGCCTGATCCTCCGCCGGGGCCGCGTCCGCAGCCTCTACCGCGGAATCGCGCTCCGGGAGTGGCTCCGCCGGGCCCTCCCCGTCGACCGCTTCGACGAGCTTCTCAAGCCCGCCTACTTCACCTCGGTCGACCTCAATCGCGGGGAGGAAATCGCCTGGGGACGCGAGGGTTGGAACGATCTCCCGGTCCACCTGGCGGTCGCGGCGTCGTGCGCCATTCCGGGGATCTATCCGCCGGTCGAAATCCGCGGACGCCATTTCGTGGATGGAAGCCTGGTCGATACCCTTCCGGTGCGCGCGGCCACCGCCGGCCCCGCCGACCTGATCATCGCGGTCTACCTGGAGGAGCCCGGCGCGGAGCCGGCGCGGTCCATCCAGCGGCTCGGGATCGGCGCCATCCTCGAGCAGGCGCAGTCGATCGTCTCGCGGACGCTCCTCGGACTCCGGCTGAACCGGTTCGAGGGGGCCCCCATCGCGCTCGTCTGGCCCCGCGTGCGGAGCCACGGCATGTTCCAGTTCGACCGGACCGAGGAGGTCATCCGGGCGGGCGAGGACGCGGCCCGGCGCGCGATCGAAACCGATCCGGCGCTCCGGGGCGCCGCGCCCATCGGAGACACCCCCACGCCGGGGACGCTCCAGCCGCCGAAGCGCGACACGGATACCCGGACCCGCCGCGGACACGGGGCGTAAAAAAAGCCGGGGACGGCGCGAAGCCGCCCCCGGCCCTGAAGGTCTTCCGGAACGTCCCGACCCGAACTCGAACTACTTCTTCGTGAGCTCCTCGGCCAGTTCGACGGTGACCACGCGGTGGCCCAGCCATCCCTCGGGGTCCTTCAAAACCGTGCCCGTGACCCCCACGTACTTGCCGTAGAGATTATTCAGCCGGATGCGCATCTCCTCGTCGCCCTCCTTCACCTTGAGGAAGGCCACGATCTTGCCGGACATGACCAGCTTGTGGGCGCCGGGCCGGTTAATGAGCAGGCCGACCGTGTCCACATAGCCGCAGGCGTCGTACTTCGACAGCTGCCCCTTGCGCTTCTCTTCCAGCATCTCGCGCTGCGCTTGGAGCAACTTCTGGGTGGCCTCGAGGTTGCCCTTCACGCCGACGAAGAGCGCGTTGAAATTCTTGTAGGCGTTCAGGTCATTCTCCGCCTGCTTCTTCACGGGTTCGGTCTTCGCGAGCCCGACCGCTTCCTCGAAAGCCGCCACGACTCCGCTGAAATCGACGTCCAGGAGCTTCTGGTCGGCGATGAGCCGGCGCTGCTGGTCGATGAGCCCTTCGGCCTCACGGATCTTGGCCAGCGCGGCGGCGTCCGACCCCGCGGCTTCCTTGGCCTCAGGGCCGACCAGCGCCACGCCGGCGGCGGGCGCCAGGAAGCGGACGTACTTCTTCGAGACGAAGTACTTCACGGCGTCTGGAGCGGCAATCTGGTACCAACCCAGGTGCTCCTTCAGGATGGAGACCCGCTCGCCCTCCTTCAGGGCGCCGAGCTTCTCGGCGTTGACCCGGCTGTCCATCCGGACGGCGGCGTCGTTGACGATCACGCTGCCCGAGCCGTCCGACTCCTTCTTGACGTGCTTGGCGTAGATCCAGACCGAGGCGCCGCGCGGGGGGCGCACGATCAGGAAATCGCCCGAGCTTCCGACCGCCACCACTTTCTCGCCCTGCTTGAGCACCGAGACGACGGCGACCCCGACGTCAAGCTTCGGGGCCAGGCGGACGTTGAGGTTCTCGCAGAGAACCTCGCCCTCGAACGGGAACTCGGCCACCGGGGCCGACGACTGGGACTCCCCCGATTTCGGCGGCTCCTGGGCGGAGGCCGCGAGACCGAGGGCCAACGCGACGGACAGGGCCAACGACAGGCGTGCGAACAGCGACATGGCTTTCCCCTCTCTTCCGGAGACCTTCATTCACAAACCGCCCGCGGGCTCTCCGACCCGCGCGCGGTGTTGACGACCGTTAATCCTCGGACTTCACCGGCGCCGCTTCCTTCCATTCAGCGGAGGCCACCAGCTGGGCCGCGCGCGCGGTGCGGCTCTTGACCAGCTCGTCCATCTCGCGGGTGCGGACGTCCCGGAGGAACTCGTCCTCGTTCGGATCGGGCGGAACCTGGACGGCGTCCTCGACGACGATCACGAAGGCCCAGGATTCCCAATTCGACCCGACGAGATGCCCCGCGACGGTGCTCGCTTCGATCTTGTCCGATTTCGCGGCCGGGTCCGCGTCCGGGTTCTTGTTCGCCGCCAGGAACTGGTTCTTCACCTGCTGTGACAGCTGGGAGGGCTTGAGTCCCGTCTCGTTGTCCGCGGTCTTCGAGGTGATGTACCCGGACCGCTGGATCTGGATGTCGCGCCGCCCTTGAAGCTTGGCCACCTCGGCCGGCCCCTTTTCCTGGATGCGGCGGACCAGCTGGTCCGCGAGGGCCTGCGCCCGGCCTTTCACGCGTTCCTGGAGCAGGTCGCCGCGGATCTTTTCCCGCACCGGTCCGGACAGGTCCGGAGCATAGCCCTCGATCTTGTTGGCGATCCGGATCAAGGCCACGCCCTTTTCGGACCTGTAGAGCAGGTTGGCGACCTGGCCCACCGGGTTGCCGAAGGCCCAGGCGACATATTCCTGGCTGGTCGGCTTCCCGATCGCCTTCTCCACGGCCTCCTGCGACTTCGAGTCGAAGGGCAGCGTGATCCCGTTGGAAAGCTCGATTCCCTGCGCCCGGTACTTGTCCCGGATGGAGGCGAAAATGGAGCCCGTCCGGGCGAGGACCCGCTCGCGGACGGCCTTGTCATCCTTGGGTTCCCGCCCCTTCTCCTCCTGGAGGACCTTCCATTCCTCGTCCGCGTAGTCCTTGCTGCTGATCGTGCTGATGAGGCGGTAGCCCAGGGTTGACGCCTCGCGGTCCTTGATCTTCTTGACGATCTGCTCGCGAACCTCCTCGAGAGGCTGGAATTTCGGCTCCTGGGGCTCCGGGTCGGGCCGGTCCTGGGGAGAGCGCTCCTCCCGCCGCGGGGAGGCTATCGTGAACTCGCGCTTGTGCTCCTCGTAGTACTTGCCGATCTCCTCGGGGGTGGGATCCTTGATCCGCTTCGTCTTGAACTCCTCGAAGTCGGCCATGAGGTATTCGAGCTGGGCCTTCTCGGGCATCTTGAAGACTTCGCGCCGGCGGTCGAACTCGGTCCGGACCTCGTCGTCCGTGACCGGCACGATGTCGCCGGGCAGCGTCTCCGAGTCGATGCCGGCCGTCAGGACGCGTATCGAGCGGGAGTCGGCGAGCCGCTTGCGGAAGACGTCCTCGTACCGCACGTTGGAGCCGGCGACGTCGAGGGTCAGCGCCTTGTCGATCAGGAGCGCTTCCCGGACGGTCTCCTTGAAGACGTCCGGCTTGGCCAGGAAGTAGACCTGCGCGAATTCCTCCTGCTTGTCCACGTCGTGCAGGGGAACCCGGGCCCTTCGGAGCAGGGCCGCGATGTGATCCTCGACCTCCTCGTCGGAGACCCGGATCGACTTCGCCCGGGCGTCGAAACCCAGGATGATCAGCTCCCGGGCGCAGGCGATGACATCCTCGCCGGAGGGCCGGAACATCTCGTGCGTCGCGAGGAGGCCGGGCCCCTCCCCGTAGGGAGCCTTGAAGAGGTAGTCGCGGAAGGCCACGTCGTTGTATTCGCTCGAGTGGTCGATCTCATCCACGCACTTCCACCGGTAGTAGGCGGCGGCGCGGGCGCTCGCGTCGATCCAATCCTTCTGCGTGACCGGGAACGTCCCGTAGATGGTGGCGATGGTTCGCTCGGGGTTCCGGCCGCCGGGGGTCACGTTGCCCGAAATGACCAGGGAGAGCGCCATGATCGCGACGATCACGCCCAGGACGTACTTGTAGTACCTGTGGACGTTTTTCGCGAAGCTCATGGCCTACTTCACTTCCTCCGGACGGGGGAGGTCCTCCAACGCGCGGAGCCCGAAGGCCTCCAGGAATTCCTTCGTCGTGCCGTACTGCACCGGGGCGCCCGGCACGTCCTCGCGGCCGGCGATCCGGACCAGCCGCCGCTCCATGAGGGCGCGCAGGATCTCCCCGGATTGGACGCCCCGGATGGCTTCGACGTCGGCGCGCTTCACCGGCTGCTTATACGCGACGATGGCGAGAACTTCGAGGGCCGCTCCGGAGAGCTTCTTCTCCGCCTTCGCCTTCTTGAGCCGGGCGATAATATCGGCGTGGGCGGGCCGGGTCAACAACTGGACCCCGTCGGCGATCTCCTCCACCGAGAAGGCGCGGCCCTGGCTGTCGTAATCCGCCCGGAGCCCGGCGATGGCCTCCCGGAGTTCGGCGGGTTTCGCCTCCGGAATGAGGTCGTGCAGCCGGGCGATGCTGATGGGGTCGTCGCAGACGAAGAGAACGGCCTCGACGGCCTGCTTGAGGTCCACGGAATCCCCTCTCCTGATGGTCCCCTACAATTCTATAGTTTACAAAATATAAGCTATAAAAGCAAGTCCGAAACGTCGCGCGCGTGGTAGGTGACGATGAAGTCGGCCCCCGCCCGCCGGATCCCCGTCAGGAGCTCCAGGACGGCCCGCCGCTCGTCGATCCACCCCCGCTCGGCGCCCGCCTTGACCATGGCGTATTCTCCGCTCACGTTGTAGGCGGCCAGGGGGACGTCGAACCGCTCCCGGGCCCGCCGGACGATGTCGAGGTACGCCAGCGCCGGCTTCACCATGATCGCGTCGGCGCCCTCGTCGAGGTCCTGCGCGATCTCCCGCATCGCCTCGTCCCCGTTTGCGGGATCCATCTGGTACGACGAGCGGTCGCCGAACTTGGGGGGCGACTCCGCGGCGTCCCGGAAGGGCCCGTAGAAGGTCGAGGCGTACTTCGCGGCGTACGAGAGAATGGGCGCGTGGGGAAGCGCCGCCCGGATCGCCCCCACCGCGCCGTCCATCATGCCGCTCGGCGCCACGATGTCCGCCCCGGCCGCCGCGTGGGCCGCCGCCGTCCTCGCCAGCAGGGGCAGCGTCGCGTCGTTCTCGATCCGCCAGGACGATCCGCGGCGCGTCACGATTCCGCAATGTCCATGATCGGTGTACTCGCACAGGCAGACGTCCGTGAGGACCACAAGTCCCGGCGCGGCGTCCTTCACCGCTTTCACGGCCTGCGGAATGAGCCCGTGCCGGGCCCACGCCCCGCACCCCCGCGCGTCCTTCTTCGCCGGAATCCCGAAAAGGAGGACGGCCGGTAGTCCCTGCGCGGCGATTTCCTTCGCCTCGACCGCCAGCCGCCGCACCGAAACCTGGAACTGGCCGGGCATCGAGGCGATCGGGCGCCGGTCCTCGCGTCCCTCGCGGACGAAGAGCGGGACGATGAGATCATCCCGCCCCAGGCGGGTCTCGCGAACGAGGCCCCGCAGGCCGGGGGTCGCCCGCGTCCGCCGGGGCCGCCGCTTCAGGAACGCCGACGCTTTCGATGCCATGTCACGATCGCCGAAATGAGGTCCGGGATTGTATACCGCGCCGGCTGGGCGACGACCCGGAATCCGGCCGCGCGCGCCGTCCGGGCGGTGATTGGACCGATGCAGGCGCACGGCACCCGCCGCGATGACCGGGCCATCTCCAGGAAGTTCCGCACCGTCTGCGAGCTCGCGAAGGTCACGAGGTCCACCTCCGGGGGCGGCCGCGATCCCCGGGGCCGGAGAATCCGATAGACCACGGGCTCGACCACCTCGGCGCCCCGGCGGCGCGCTTCGCGCATGAGATCGGGACTGTGCGGCTCCGACGCCGGGTGAAGCACCCGTCCCCGGAGCACCCGGCCCAAAGCCGCCGTGGTGAATCGCGCCGCCACCCACGCCGGCCGCACACCCCGGGCGCGCAGGGCTGCGGCCGTGGCCGGTCCGACCGCCCCCGCCGGGGGCCGGGCCCGTTTTTTTCCAAGGCGTTCGAAGAAGGCCTCGACGGCGTTGACGCTGGTGAAGACCAGCGCGTCGTAACGGTCCAGACGTTCGATTTCGCGATCCACCCTGGACCACGATCGCGGCGGCCCGATTTCGATCGCCGGATGAACCAGGACGCGAGCTCCGAGTTTCCGAAGCGGCCGCGCCAGCGCGCCGGCCTGCGCCCGAGGCCGGGTCACCAGGATGCGAAGCCCCGCGAGCGGTTTCATGGAAAGCCGACTATAGGGCATAATCGGATCCGATGAAACCCGGTCTCGCGTGCGGAATCCTGTTGGGCGGGTCGGGGACAAGACTCGGCGGGCGCGAAAAAGCGCTCATCGAGGTTGCGGGCCGTCCCCTGCTGACGCATCTCCTCGATCGGCTCCGGCCGACGTTTTCGGAAATCGTGCTGTCGACCAACCGGCCCGAGATGTACTCGTGGACCGGATTGCACTGCGCTCCGGACGTGCTCAAATCACGAAGCCCGCTGGCGGGGCTGCACGGCATTCTCTTGGCAATCCAGTCGAAGAGCGCCTTCGTCATCGGATGCGACATGCCGGGCGCGAGTCTGTCGCTCGCCGATCGCCTGGCCCGGGAAGACGCCGACGCGGCCTTGCCCGTCTCCCCGGCGGGCGACGAGCCGCTCCACGCCGTCTACTCGACCGCCTGCCTCCCCGCCATCGATCGCGCCGCCCGCGAGGGCCGGTGGAAAATGACGGACTTCCTCGCGTGGGTCCGCGCGGTGCGCGTCCCGGCCGATCCCGCCCAGTGGATGGAAGGGCCCCTATCACCCTTCTTCAACTTGAACACACCGGAAGACCTCCATTTCTTCGAACGTTCCCTGATGACGCCGTAAAACGAGGCCCAGCTCCAAGCATCAAGCTTCATGCTTCAAGCCAAAGACTCGATCGCGTATGCGGCACCAATTCCGGGTGACATGATCAGCGCGGCTTGAAGCTTGGAGGTTGGAGCTTGAAGCTGGTTTAGGCCGCTGCTAGACTCGGCCACGAACTGGAGAGCAATCGCGTGGCCCAGGCCCCCACCCTCAAGCAGTTGTACGGCCCCATCCAGGGGGACATCGACCGGGTGGAAACCCTCCTCCGGGACGAACTCCGATCGGACAATCCCTTTCTAGCCTCGCTCGTCACCCACTCGCAAAAATTCGGCGGCAAGCGGATGCGCTCCGCGATGCTGCTCTACTCCGCGCGGCTCTGCGGCGGGGTGAGCGACATCCACGTCGCCCTTGCCGGGGTCGTCGAACTGCTCCACAGCGCCACGCTGGTCCACGACGACGTCCTCGACGAGTCCCACCTGCGGCGCCAGGTCGACACGCTGAACGAGCGCTGGGGGAACGAGACGAGCATTCTTTTCGGCGACTACCTCTTCGCCAAGGCCTTCATCCTTTGCTCCCGGCTGAATAATCACGAGGCCAACCGGATCCTCGGGAAGACGGCCCAAGACATGTGCGAAGGCGAGCTCTCGCAGATCGCCACGAAGTTCGACCTGTCGATCGACGAAGCCCGATACCTTCGCATCATCGAACTGAAAACCGGGCGACTTTTCTCGACCGCGTGCCGGCTGGGGAGCCTCGGCTGGGAGGCCGACCGGCGGCAAATCGAAGGGCTCGCCGCCTACGGGCTCAACTTCGGCATCGCCTTCCAGATCGTCGACGACGTGCTCGACCTCGCCGGCGAGGAGGCCGAGGTCGGAAAATCGCTGGGGACGGACCTCTCGAAGGGAAAGCTGACGCTTCCGGTGATCCGGCTTCTCCGGAGCCTTCCCGACCGTCGGAGGCGCGAGTTCCAGGACCTGATCGCGTCGCCCGACGGCCTCCCCGAGAAGCGGAACGCCGTGCTCGGCCTGGTGCGGGAGCGCGGGATCCTCGACGGATGCCTCGACCGGGCGCGGGAATTCCTCTCCGCGGCGCAGGAATCGCTGGATGCTTTCGGCGACACCCCCGAGGCCGCCTCCCTCCGCGAGCTCGCCGGCTTCGCCCTCCAGCGGCGGGCTTAAGCAGGGCCAAGTAAATTCCTGCCCCCCCGTGGGCTTTCGTGGCCCTGCTTATCCCGAGCGAGCCGCCCTTCGATGTTGCTCAGGGCGGCCCTGAGCCTGTCGAAAGGCCGGAGGCGAGTCGAGGGATATCCTTCGACTCCGCTGCGCTCCGCTCAGGATAAGCGGCCCGCAAGGGGTGCAAGAACTTTGTTCGGGCCGCTTAGTACACCGAAAACGCGGCGGCTCTCGCGAAATTGCCGAAGGTCCTCACCGTCGTGCCCTGCGGGTCGACCTCGATGATCACCCCCCGGCGGTCGAGGATCAGCGTGTTTCCGTCATCCAGCCGGACCGCCATGCGGGGCTGGGCGATTTCCTTCTTCCACACGACCGCTCCCTTGCGGTCCACCTCGACGACCTGGGCGCCTCTCTGGTCGGCGATCAACGTCGTCCCCGAGGCGGTCCGGGTCCCCCGGTACTCGTTCATCCCCGACACGCGGAACGTCACCGCGACCGCGCCCTTCGGGTCGACCTCGACCACCAGCCCCATGTTCTGGGAGACCAGCGTGTTCCCATCATCAAGGCGCTCCACCGACGTGGGGTTGGCCTGCAGCGTGGCCGACCATTTCAGCGACTTGTCCTTGGGGTCGTATTCGGCGATGCGGTTGCCGTAACTCTCGGCGACCAGCACGTTGCCGTTTTCGAGTCGCTGGGCGTCCCAGGGGCCCGGCAGGCCCTCCATCTGCCAGACGACCTGGCCTCCCGCCAGTCCGGTGGGCCGGACCTCGAGGACCTGCTGAGAGTTGGGGTTGGCGATGAGGACATTGCCGTTCGCGAGCTTGCGGGCCGACAGGCACCCGACCGCCCCCTCGCCGTATCTCCAGACTTCCTTCCCCTCGCGGTCGATCTCCCGGACCCCGGCCTGGTCGCAGACCATGATGTGGCCCATCTGCATCCGCGCCATGGAAACGAAGGCCACCGAGTGGACGGCGGTCTTGTCGACCGCCACGACCCCCGCGTAGTGGGTGAACAGGAGGATCCGGCCCGCCTCGACTTTCCGCAGAGTTCCGACGAGTCCGTCGCCGTTCTTGAGCTGGACCCGGGCGAAGAGGCCCATCTGGGGTGCGGCCACTCCGCCGGTTCTGAATCGGATGGCCCGGACCTCGGGCCGCGGATAGTCGGTTCCGTCCATTCGGACATTCTCCGCGTCGATGGATTCGACCCGACCGGACACCGCCCGCATGGTGGACGGCTTTTCTGGTGTCGGTTTCAGGACGATCTGGTCCTGCCCCTCCTTCGCGTCGGGCACCTCACCGGCCACCCTGCCCAGCGTGATCGACCGGACCTCGTCCCGGCGAATCGAGTAGGTGCCATGGGCCGCCTTCAGCGTCACGCGCTCGCCGTCGATGGAGGCGATAATCCCGGTCATCACCCCGCCGAAGCGCGGCGAGAGTTTCTCGCCGCTTTCGAGGGTGACGCGCGGATTGTCCTCGAAGTACATCCGCTGGATGTTTTCAACCGGAATGGATTCGCGACCCTTGCCGCGTTTCAGCACCAGGAGGCCGTCCGGGGTCAGTTCGACCAGGCTGCCGCGAATCTCCTCCCCGACGGCCGTCACGATCCGGTCGGAGCCGCCTTCCTGCGCCGGTCCCGAAACAAACAGGAGCGCCGCCGCCGCGATAATTCGGATCATATCTTCTAGATCATACGCCGGGGGAGCGGCAGGTGGTCCGACCGTTTGGTCCCCTGTCCTTCCTTCCGGCTCGATGCTTGAAGCTTCGGAATCTGGGAGCTGGGCGCTGGGAACTGGAAGCTGACGCAGCCCGGAGGCCGCGTCTCTTGCCCGTCGCCCGGCCCGCTCCGTAAGATGGCCCGCATGAACGGCGCTCCCTCCGCCGAACGGCCGCGCCCCCGCCAGACCTCCCGCGAGTTCCCGATCGTCGCGACCCTCGTGGGAACGGCCCTGGTATTCGGCGCGCTGGTCGTCCTCGTGCCGATGGCCGGCGGAGCGCCCCCCGAGGAGGAAAAGGGGGAGGCTCTGTTCCGGAAGGCGCAGGCTCTCGAGGACAAGGACGCGGCCCAGGCGCTCGAGATCTACGCCAAGATCGAGCCCGCCGCGGGGGACTGGTACGACCGCGCCCAGGACCGCATTCCCAGGCTGCAGGATGAGATCGCGAGCAAGCCTCCCGAGCCCACGGCCGAAGAGCGGAAGGATTACGACCGGTTCCTGGATTTCTACCGGGCGAATCCCATGGACCAGGACGGACTCATGCGCCTCGGCGAGGCGTTCATCGCGGCCCATCCCCGGGGCGCGTTGAGGCCCGACGTCGAGCGCCGGATCGCCGACGCCCGCCGCGGCCGCGAAGCGCGCCGGCTCGACGAGGCCCAGGAGGCCGAGCGGGCCGCGGACCGCCATCTCGAAAAGCGCGAGTTCGCCGCCGCGCTCCAGGCCCTCGAGCAGGCGTCCGGCCGGCTGAGGACGGACGTGCTGATCTGGAAGCGCCTCTCCAAGAAGCGGGACGCCGTCGTGCAGGAGGCCCGCCTGTTCTTCCGGAAGCGCGCGGAGGAATCGGAGGAATTCGTCCGCCAGGGCAAGAAGGAGGAGGCGCGCCAGCTCTGGTACTCGACGATCCGGTCGCTGGGAGACGGGAAAGTCCCGGAGCTCGCCGACCTGTCCCGGGCCGCGACGATCCTGTTCGAGGAAATCCGCCCGTGACCCCCTTCCCTCCCCCGGGGTCGGCCGTCCGATCCATCCGGCTTCGCGTGCGTTACGACGAGGTGGACGGCATGGGAGTCGTCCACCATCCGAACTTCCTCGTCTATTTCGAGATCGGCCGCACCGAATACATGCGCGAAGCCGGTGTGCGGTACGCGGACCTCGAACGGCGCGGATTCCTCCTGGTCGTGACGGGGGCGTCGGCGCGCTACCTCGCCAACGTCGGCTACGACGACGAGATCGTGGTGCGGACCGCGGTCGCCTCGATGGGCCGCGCCTCCCTCCGGTTCGCCTACGCCGTCGAGGACGCCCGGGGACGGCTCCTGTGCGAGGGGACCACCGACCACTGCTGCGTGGGCCCCGATAAAAAGCGACCCATCCGGCTTCCTCCGGAACTCGCGGGACTCAAACCCTGAATGTCCGGGGCGCCCGCCGGCGTCAATGTTGATGGAGGAAGGCGGGCCCGCGTCCGCCGTGCGTGTCCGAAGTTCAAGGTCCAATGTCCGATGTTCGGCGACGCTCCACCGTGGCTTTGGTTCCTTACGGTCCAAGTTTCAGCAGAACGGAAGCTTCATGCGAAGCCTGACCAAGGTGGTCGTGCACCGTCGGCCGACTTTGGACTTCGGACTCGGGATACTACTCGCCGTCCGCCGAATTTCGTGACAACGGAACGAGCCCTGCTATAATTCCGGACTTCCGGCCGCGGCCATCTTCGGAATTCTTGGAGAGCACCCTATGAGGCGGACCTGCGCCCTTCTGCTGACCCTGCTGGCCTGCGCCTTCTCCCCCCAGGACCAGAAATCGGCCCTCGCCCTCCTCGGCGAGGGGTCGAAGCTCGAGGCCGAGGGGCGCGCCGCCGCCACGACGAGCGACCAGCTCACGGCCGAGACCGGCAAGGTCGACCTCAAGATCGCGGAAATCGACGCCAAGCGCCGCCGCCTCGAGGTCGAGAGCGAGCGGTCGGACGCCACGAAGGACCGGCTGGCCCCCGTGATCGCCGAACTCGACGCCTCCCGCAAGCCGCTGGAGGCCCAGAAGGCGCGGCTGGAACAGGAGAAGTCCCGTCTCCTCGATCGGAAACACCTCGAGCGCGCGCTCGACGCCTTCCGAAAGGCGGCGGAAAAGGCCGCCTCGGAGGGCGGCAAGCCCCTCCTGGCGAAGGCGCTCCTCGGAATCGGCCGGGTCTGCGAGATCTCGATTCCGGAAAACGTCGCCGAAGCCCAGGCGGCCTACGCCCGAATCGTCGCCGAATGCCCCGACCAGAAAGCCGCCGTCGAGGAGGCCCAGGGGAAGCTCCGGCTCAAGGGGGTCGACGTTTACCTCGACCAGTACGCCCGATTCGTGGAGAACTGGCGGGACGTCCTGAGGAACACGCCCGCGCCTCTCGACGCCAAGAAGAAAGAGCTCGACGCCAAAATCCGGGCCCTCGGAAAGGACGCGACCGATGGGCTCCTCGAAGGCCTAGGCCACAAGGACGAGGTGGTGCGCGCCTTCGCGGCGGAGCTGATCGCGGGCGCCGCCGACGAGGCGGGCCTGGCCACCCTCATCGCGAAGCTGGGCGACAGGTCGGCCGATGTCCGGGCCGGCGCCGGCCTCGCCATCGCGAAGATCTTCGAAACCTGGACGCTCGCCCGCACCTACGACCAGGAGGCCGAAAGGATCCTCGCGGATCTCGACTCGAAGGACCCGGCCGACCCGAACGCCCAGAAGCTCATCGCGGCGAACCGGGCGCGGGCCGAGGAGCTGAGGAAACGCGCGGAAACCATCCGCGGCAATCTGCCCGGAAACCTGGCGAACAAGCCGCAGATCGAGGCGGAGCTTCAGAGGCTGATTGCCGACGAGTCGGCCGAATCTTCGGGCCGCATCGAAGCCGCCAAGGCCGTGCGCGCCCTCGGTGAAATCTCGGGCGGCCTGATCGACGCGATCTGCAAGGGTTTGGAGAGCAAGAACCGGTCCGTCCGGGAGGCGTGCTGCATCGCCGCCTCCGGGGTGGACACGACCAATTCCGAGGCGAAGCTGAAGCTCGTCGACCGGCTCATGACGATCGTTCAGTACGAGCCGGAGGCGGACCCCAAGCCCCTCGCGGAGCGCGATCTGGCCAACGATCCGGCCGTGCGCGTCTCCGCCGCGATCTCCCTCGGCGCCATCGGCATGGTGAAGGCCGTGCCGGCCCTCGTGGAGGCGCTCTCGGATGGCGACTCCAACGCGCGCCGCACCGCCAACGAGGCCCTGAAGCGGATCACGGGGATGGACCTGGGCTACGATCCGGATCCGCTGATCCCCTCCGAGGGCGACCACCCGATGGCCCCGGAGGAGGTCGCGAAAAAGCAGATCGCGAAGCGCCAGGAGGGGATCGCCAAGTGGACCGCCTGGTGGAATGAAACGCTGGGCGCGGGCGTCCTCGTGGACCGCTTCTGGCAGTTCCAGTCGCAGTGGAAGAGCGGCGATCCGTCCCGCCTCTTCGACCGGGACGCCTACCTGCGCGACCTGAAGGTCCGCTCCTACACCCTCGCCGACCCCGCCGCGCAGATCGAGCGGGCCGAGCGCGCGTGCGACCGCTTCCACACGCGGAAGGGCCAGATCCAGCAGGACGCCCTCGACCTGGGGGCGCCGGCGATCGACAAGTTCATGGCGTTCCTGTCCGGCGCCGTGCCGGCGGACGGCGGGCTTTCGCCCGACCTCCAGTCGAAGTCGCGCGCCGTCACCCGGCTCTTCGTGGCCGAGACGATCGCGAAGCTCATCGCGTCGGCCAAGGCGACGGACAAGATCGCGGCCCTCCGCGACAAGCTCGGGTCGGGCACGAAGGACGAGAAGGCGGGCGCCGCCCTCGCGCTGGGGTTCCTGCCGAAGGACATGCTGGGTCCCGAGGATCGCGACGCGCTCGAGAAGCGCGGCCTCGAGGACGCCGACCCCGAGGTCAAGGAGGCCGCCGCGCGCTCGCTGGCCCGCGTCGGCTCGCCCGACAACGGCCCCGCCCTGGCGCGCGTCGCCGCCGCCAATTCGAACACGCGGACGGGCGAGGCGGCCCAGATGGCCGCCATCCGCGCCCTCGCGGCCCTCGCGCCGAAGAACGAAGAGGTTGTGCGCGCCCTCGGCGAGCTCGCCGGCGGCGAACCCGACAAGCGCTCCCCCAGCTCGTCCGTCCGCGAAGCCGCGTGCGACGCCCTGGCGGCCATAGCCGACCCGGCCGCCGTGAAGAACCGCTGGCTCCTCCGGGCCCGCCGGGACATCGCCAAGCCGGTCCGCGACACCGCCACCCGCGCCATCCTGGCGATCGCCGCCGCCGATCCCGGCCTCGCCGACGTCCTGGTCACCGTGGTGACGGACCCGCAGTCGCCCTCGATCGACCGCACCGGCGCGGCCCTCGGACTGGGCGACCTCGCCAACCCCAAGACCATCCCGGCCCTCGTCTACCGGATCGTGGACCAGAACCCGCCGCAGGCCTTGAAGGATCCCGACTCGACGGCGCGCGCGATCTGCGCCGAGGCCCTCGGGAACATGGGGGACAAGGCGCAGTACCTCCTCGTCGCCGAAAAACTGATCGACGCCCTGAACGATCCGGCGGACCTCGTCAAAACGGCCGCGTTCGACGCGCTCCGGAAAATCGCGCCGACGCCTCCCGAGAAGGACGCCTTCCAGGTAAAGGACCCCGATTCCGCGCGGGCCGCGGCCGTCGCCAAGCTCCGCACCTGGCTCGAGAGCAACCGGAGCCAGTGGAAGGAACTTCCCCAGTAGGCGGCCGAGTCGGCGAATCGCTTACGGGAATCCACATGACGGCGATTCTGGATTCCGGATCTTGCATCCGCAATCCACAATCCAAAATCCACAATCTATGAAATTCGGGACGTACCAGCTCGGCCACAAGACCTCGGCCTGCGCGGTCCTCGGCGCGTTCGTCTACGACCTCGCCCAGGCGTTCTTCCGCCACTTCCGGCGCCCCTACAAGTTCCCGGACCTCCTCACCTTCCTCCAGGCGGACGGCCCGGAGAAACTCCGCGAGCTCGAGCTCGGGAGGATGAAGGAGGACCGGACCGTCTGTCTCCCCTTGAAGGAGGTCCGCCTTCGGGCGCCGCTGCTCCGTCCCCCGAAAATCATCGGCGTCGGTCTCAACTACCGCGATCACGCGATGGAGCAGAAAAGGGAACCGCCCTCGGAGCCGCTCCTTTTCGCCAAGGCCCCCAATGTCGTTATCGGGGACGGCGATCCCATCCGGATCCCGACGGGCATCTCCGAGAAGGTGGACTACGAGGTCGAGCTCGGGGTCGTGATCGGCCGTCCCGCCTTCCGCGTGAAGCGGGCGGAGGCGCTCTCGCACGTCTTCGGCTATACCGTCTTCAACGACGTGACGGCGCGCGACATCCAGCAGGGCGACAAGCAGTGGTTCCGGGGCAAGAGCTTCGACACCTTCGCGCCCATGGGGCCGGTGATCGTCAGCGCCGACGAGCTGAAGCCCGACCGGCTCACTCTCGAGCTCACCCTCAACGGCCGGCAGGCCCAGAAGGGCTCGACGGCCGACATGATCTTCGACGTCCCCGCGATCATCGAGTACGCGAGCTCCTGCTTTCCCCTCGAGATCGGCGACGTCTTCGCGACGGGGACGCCCTCGGGCGTCGGCGTCTTCCGCACGCCGCCGGTTTTCCTCAAGAAGGGCGACGAGGTCGCGGCGCGCATCGAGGGGATCGGCACCCTCCGGAACCCGGTAGAATAGCCCCATGACGGTCCGCGTCCGCTTCGCTCCCAGCCCCACCGGCGATCTCCACATCGGGGGCGTCCGGACCGCGCTGTACAACTTCCTCTTCGCGCGCCACGAGAAGGGCACGTTCGTCCTCCGCGTCGAGGACACCGACCAGAAGCGCAACCGCGAGGAGTCGCTCGCCACGATCAAGGAGGGGCTCTCGTGGTGCGGGCTCGCCTGGGACGAGGGCCCCCACTACCAGAGCCTCCGGCTCGACCGCTACCGCGAGTGCGCGAAGCAGCTCGAGGCGGCCGGGCGCGCCTACTGGCAGGAGGATCCCGACAAGGGGAAGGCGCTCCGGTTCCGGATCGACCGCGGACCCTGCCGCTGGCCCGACGTCATCCACGGCGAGAGCGTGATGGACACGTCGGCCGATCCCGACCTGGTGATCATCAAGTCGGATGGATTCCCGACCTACAACTTCGCCGTGGTCGTCGACGACCACGACATGAAGATCACGCACGTCCTGCGCGCCGACGAGCACTACCCGAACACGCCCAAGCAGATCTCGCTCTACCGCGCGCTGGGCTGGGAGCCGCCGCTCTTCGGCCACATGCCGCTCATCTTCGCCCCGGACGGTTCGAAGCTCTCGAAGCGCGAGACGGAGAAGTACCGCGCCATGGGCCTCCCCGTCTCCGTCGGCGAGTGCCGGAAGCTCGGATACCTCCCCGAGGCGGTCGTGAATTTCCTCGCCCTCCTCGGGTGGTCGCCGGGGAACAACGTCGAGCTCATGACGCTCGAGGAGATGATCG
>DASXTT010000096.1:0-1760 GCA_036505255.1 Planctomycetota bacterium
TCCCAGGAAGAGGCAGGCCAGGAAGGCCACGCCCCCGGTCAGGCCGTCCATGTGGTCGAGGAGATTGAACGCGTTCGTCACGCCGACGATCCAGAGGACCGTGACGGCGCCCCCGGCGAGATCGGCCGCGAAGGAGCCCTCCCAGAAGAGCGACAGGCGCTCCGAGCCGATGACGAATCCCGCGGCCACCAGGGTTTCGACGAGCAGCTTGGTGCGGGGACCGAGTTTCCGCCGGTCGTCCACCGTGCCGAGGAGCAGGATGACAAGCGATCCTCCCCCGAGCAGGAGGAGGTCCTGCGCCTTGGAGACCGCGCCGCGGGCGTACCGTGTCACCTCGTGCGGCAGTCCGAAAGTCGTGCCGCGCTGGATGAGACACGCGCCGGCGAGTCCCGCCGCGAGGGTGATGAGGAATCCCGCGGCTACGGCCAGCCCTCCGCCGTAGGGCATCGGGGCGGCGTGCGATTTTCTCGGCCCGGGTTGATCGAGGAACCCGGTTCGACGGGCGAGGCGGATGACGGCCGGGAGGGAGAGCGCGGTCACGGCGAACGCCGAAATCGCGCTGAGGAGGAGTATCCAGATCATTGTCAGTTGTCAGACTTCTGACTTCAGACTTCAGGCGGCAGGGTCTAAAGAACGGCCGAATTGATCTCCTTCTTCATCGCCTCGGCCGCCGCGGCGACCGCGCGCGGCCACGGGTCCGCGCCGAACCGCGACTTCCACGGCTCCTTTTCGTACGCGAAGATGACGCTGCGTGACGCGCTGACGATGGCGCCCAGGCCTTCGCGGCCGAAGCACGCCTTGAGATCCGACGCCTTTCCGCCCTGCGCGCCGAGTCCCGGGACGAGCAGAAACGCGTTCGGGAGCGCCTCGCGCGCCCGGGCCGCCTGCTCCGGATGGGTGGCGCCCACCACGGCTCCCACCGAGCTCCAGCCGTACTTTCCCATCACCTTCGATCCCCATTCGGCCACCCGGTCGGCCACGTGGAGGTACAGCGGCCGGCCGTCGATGAGGCGGTCCTGAAAATCCCCGGAGCCCGGATTGGACGTCTTGACGAGGACGAACAGGCCGCCGTCGCGCGCCTTCGCCTCCTCGAGGAAGGGCTCCATGCTGTCGGAGCCGAGGTAGGGGTTGACCGTCATCGCGTCGCACCCGAAGGAGTCGAGGTGCGCCTCGGCGTAGGCCCGGGCCGTCTCGGGGACGTCTCCGCGCTTCACGTCGCCGATGACGAGCAGGCCCCGCTTGCGCGCGTGACGGCAGAGCGCGTAGTACGTGACCAGACCGAACGGTCCGAGCCGCTCGAAGAACGCGATCTGCGGCTTGACGGCGACCGCGTGGTCGCGCACCGCGTCGATGATCTCTCCTCCCCATTCGAGGATCGCCTGCGCGGCGCGCTCGACGTCGGTGCGGACCCCGCGCTGGAGCTCGGGAGGAAGGTTCTCGAGGCGCGGGTCGAGCCCGACCACCACGCGGCTGTTCTTGGATTTGATCGCGTCGACGAGGCGATCGGCGAAGGGTTTCATGGCGGGGCGATGGTACCGCATAACGCATCAGGCATCACGCATTACGGAAAGCGCATCTGGCATCAGGCATCAGGCATCCGGGGAAGAGGGACTTTGGACATTGGACAGATCGATTCATATAATGTCGCGCCGTTCCACCTCGTAGACCTTGGAGGACTCCACATGCGGTCGCTCCTGATTGTCGCGACGATCTTGGCCCTCGTGCTTCCGGCCTCCGCCCAGGACCGGGCGACGCTCGAA
>DASXTT010000097.1:0-2210 GCA_036505255.1 Planctomycetota bacterium
CCCTCGCGGCCCAGCTTCCGGAGGGCGTGAAGCTCGCCAAGGTCGAGGCCTTCGCCCGGCGCGACCGGTCCGCGATCGACTTCGTCGAGTACGAGGCGACGGTCCCCCCGGGGGCCGACCTCGCGGCCGGCGTCCGGGAGTTCCTCGCGAAAAAGGAGGCGTGGATCGAGCGGAAGTCCGACAAGGGGTGCAAGAAGGTCGAGATCCGGCGGTACGTGATCGCGCTCGAAGCGGAGCCCGGCCGCGTGCTCATGCGAGTCCGCGTCACCGACCAGGGGACGGCCAAGCCGGAGGAGGTCCTGCGCTCAATCGGGCTCGAACCAAGCCCGGAGGTCCGGATCCGGAAGACCTACACGGAAGTTGTCACGCGATGACAGATCCCATGCCACCCCCGACGAGCACGGTGATGCTCGTGAACGCCCTCGAGAAGGAGGAGACGCGGATCGCGATCCTCGTCGACGGGCGGCTCGAGGACTTCCACGTCGAGCGGTCGTCGCGGGAGACGCTCGTCGGGAATATCTACAAGGGCCGGGTCGAGAACGTCCACCCGAGCCTGCAGGCGGCGTTCGTCTCGATCGGCCTCGAGCGGAACGCCTTCCTGCACGTCTCGGAGGTCCACGGACCCGGCGAGGATGTCCGGTCGCGCCGTTCCGGCCGGGGTCCGCGCCCCAAGCGGCTGATCCAGGACCTTCTGAAAGAGGGACAGGAGATCCTGATCCAGGTCATCCGGGACGAGTTCGGCGAGAAGGGCCCCTCGGTGACGATGGAACTGAGCCTGCCGGGGCGGTTCCTGGTCCTGACCCCCCTGGCCCCGACGGTGGGGATCTCGAAGAAGATCGAGGACCCCGTGGAGCGGAGCCGCCTTCGGGGGATGGTGCGGGAGATCTCGGGGGGCCGTTCGGACGGCGTGGGGTTCATCGTCCGCACGGCGGGGGTGGACATCGATCCCGCGGACATGCGCTCCGACTATGACTACCTCCAGCGGGTCTGGGAGGCGGTCACCGCGAAGGCGAAGGAGGCGAAGCCCCCGGCGCTCCTGTACGAGGAGAGCGACATCGACCTGCGGACGGTGCGGGATTTCTTCACGCCGGACATGCAGGAGGTCGTCGTCGACGCCCGCGCGGTCTACGACCGGCTCGTGCGGTTCTTCGAGGGGGTCATGCCGCGTTACCGGGAGCGGCTGAAGTTCTACGAGGGGGCGACGCCGCTCTTCCACAAGCACGGCATCGAGGCGCAGATCGACCAGCTCAACCAGAAATCGATCCCGCTCCCGTCGGGCGGGTCGATCGTGATCGAGCAGACGGAGGCGATGACGGCGATCGACGTGAACTCGGGCCGCCTCGTGCGGGAGGCGAGTCCGGAGGACCTCGCGGTGCGGACGAACCTCGAAGCGGCGCGCGAGGTGGTGCGCCAGCTCCGCCTGCGCGACGTGGGCGGCATCATCGTGATCGATTTCATCGACATGAAGCACGAGCGGAACCGCCGACGGGTGGAGAGCGTGCTGCGGGACGAAGCGCGCCGGGACCGGGCGCAGACGGTGATCCTGCCGATGAGCGCCTTCTGCCTGACGCAGATCGCGCGGCAGAAGATCCGGCCGAGCGTTGCGGCGGTGGCGCACGATCCGTGTCCGGCCTGCGGCGGGACGGGCCAGGTGAAGAGCATCGAGTCGATCGGACTCGAGGTGATGCGGGCGCTCAAAAGCACGCTGGAACGGGAGGACATCGCGACAGTGGAGGTGCGCGTGGGGCCCGAGGTCTACTCGCTCCTGGAGGCGCGGAAGGAGGAGATCCAGGAGATGGAGCTCAAGAACAAGAAGCGAATCCGCTATGTCCGCGTGCGGGATCAGCCGGACCACCGCGTCGAGTTCAATTGCTATAGCGGAGCGGGAGACAAAGTCATGGACTTCGTGCGCTGAAGCACGAGGGAAGTCGCGAGTCGAGAGTCGAAGGTCTGGAGTCGAATCCGCCTTCGCGGCTTGCGCCGCTTCGGCGGGATGACCGAAAGAAGTCACGAGTCGTCAGTCGCGCGTCACGGGTCGGGCGCCGGAACCTCCGATTA
This sequence comes from Planctomycetota bacterium, assembly GCA_036505255.1. Classification (GTDB taxonomy): domain Bacteria; phylum Planctomycetota; class MHYJ01; order MHYJ01; family JACPRB01; genus DASRJF01. The sequence continues at coordinate 2,059 of DASXTT010000097.1, forward strand.
CTTTATGTCATAAAGTGAGTTACTTTATGTGGTAAAGTAACCGGGCGGCCTCATTTCGCGTCGAGAACGACTTCCATCCCGGGCCCGATGATCGCGCGTAAAGGGTACCCGTCCGGGCTGGACCAGTAGGTGTTGGCCGTTTTCGAGGTGCC
>DASXTT010000098.1:0-9240 GCA_036505255.1 Planctomycetota bacterium
TGAAGGCACGGGAGTCTCCCGGAACAAGAACGAAGGCCAGGATCATGCCCGCCAGGAGCGCCGATCGCAGCGGCCACGCCATCCGGCTCCACACGGATTCCGCGGTCCGATCCCTCATGAAGCCGTGCAGGAGGAGCAGGCACGCCAGCACGGCGCCCACGGAGGACATCCTCACCAGGGAAATGTCCAGCACGGCGCCCCGCGCCGGCGAGAGCATCGATTCGACCACCCCGCATGCGGAGGAGAAATCGGGGGCCCGGAAGAACGCCCACGTGAATGAGATGAGAAAGAAGGTCCCGGCCCACAGCGCGAAGCGGCCGGCGGCGGTCCGCCGCCACCCCTCGATGCCGAGAACCGATTGGGCGGCCCTTTCCAGGGCCAGGAACAGGCCATGCAGGCCGCCCCACACGACGAACTTCCACGAGGCCCCGTGCCACAGTCCGCCGAGCAGCATGGTCGTCATCAAGTTGGCGGACCTCCGGACCGGTCCCGCCCGGTTGCCGCCCAGCGGCACGTAGAGGTAGTCGCGCAGCCACGAGGAAAGCGAGATGTGCCACCGGCGCCAGAAATCCGAGAACCCGAGGGCCGCGAAGGGGAATCTGAAATTGTCGGGGAAATGCCACCCGAGGAGGAGGGCCGTCCCGATCGCACAGCCCGAGTAGCCCGCGAAATCGAAGAAGACCTGGCCGGCGAAGGAGAGAGACCCGATCCAGGCCTCGGCGCAACCGACCGCCATCTGGGCCCCGAAGACCCGGTCGGCCACCGGAGCCAGGATTCCGTCCGCGACGACCACCTTGTGAAAGAGGCCGATCGTCAGGAGCGTCAGGCCCCACCCGATCTGGTCCCCGGTCGCGCGCCGGGGAGTTTCGCATTGGGGAAGGAAATATCCGGCCCTCAAGATCGGCCCCGAGACGAGCTGGGGGAAGAAGGAGACGTACAGGGCGTAGTCCAGGAAGGAGCGAGCCGGCATCAGCTCCCGTCGGTAGACGTCGATCGTGTAGGACATCGTCTGAAACGTGTAGAAGGAGATCCCCACGGGCAGCAGGACGTTGAAGTGGCGGGCCTGCGCTTCGAAGCCGATCGCCTGCGCCACGGCCGCGCCGGTGTCCCACAGAAAATTGGCGTACTTGAAGAAGCCGAGCAGCCCCAGGTTCACGCAGAGGCTCGCCGCCAGGATCATCCGGCGGACCGCCGGTTTCGTCGTGGAGGCGATGAAGCGGGCGGCGAACCAGTCCGACAGCGTCGGGATGAGCAGGAGGAGCAGGAAGGGGGGATACCAGGCGGCGTAGAATAGATAACTGGCGGTCAGGAGGTAGAACTTTCGCAGCGTCCAGCTTGGAGTCAGGCGGTCCAGACCGAAAACGATTCCCAGGAACAGGGCGAAGACCAGGGAATTGAAGACCACGGCTCTCGAACTCCCGAGTTAGGCGCCGCCTGATCAGGGGACGCTGCGTCGACCCGAGTCGCCACCCGAAGTCCGCGCGCGCGCGGGGTTGGGGTTGAGCAGGTCCAGGACTCCGAACGCCAGGTCCTCCAGCGAGCCCGCGGCCGGGTGGTCCTCCCATTGCCCCGGCGCCCTCAGGAGCGTCAGGCGAAACGATCCGCGCTCCGCGGGGACCGCGCGCCCGACAACCTGCCGCGCCCCGTCGGCATCCTCGGTTTCAAGGGTCAGATGATCCTGGCTCGCCCGCACGTGTACGGACGCCTGAATCCCCATCGCGCGGAGAATCCTCTGCAGGGCGGTGGCGGCCGCCTCGAGCGGAAGGTCTCCGGATCCGGCGTGCGGGGCGCTCAAAGCCGGCGCCCCTCGTTCCGGGTCATCCCCGCGCGCCTCGTCTCGTCGAGCCGGCCGTTCTCCACCACGATCTCCTGCCAGTAGCGGAAGACGGAGATCGGGCGGATCTCAAAGGCCGGGTCCGCCCCGCGCTCGAGACGGTCCAGGGTCATCCGGGGCTCGTTGAAGCCCGCGAGGGCCCGGCAGTAGCTCGTGCCCGAGCAGCGGGGATTGATGTCGAAGATGCAGGGGCGTCCCGACCGGAGGCGGAGCTGGAAATTGCAGGGACCGAACGGCTTCAGCCGCTCCGCGGCCTCCCGGACGCAGGACTCTATTTCCGGCTCGCGCACGACGAAGGCCTTGTGGGTGTCGCCGTCGCGCAGGGTCCTTCTCATGACGATCACTCCGTGGCACCGGCCGTCGAAGTTGATGGTGCCGCACGTGAACTCGTCGCCCGCCACGTGCTCCTGGATCACGTAGTTTGAGCGGTCGATACGGTCGACCCGGTACCGGAGCTCCTCCTCGTTGGTCACGGTGTAGACGCCCTGCGCCCGCGACCCGCCCTTCCGCGGCTTGAGGACGAGGGGAAAGCACAGGTCCGGAGGAAACCACTCCGCCAGGTCCCACGTCCGCAGGGCGGGCAGGCCGTGGGATTCCAGGAAACGGACGGTCTCCAGCTTGTCGTCGGCGAGATCAACCACCGCGGCGGAGCTCACGATGGGAACGACGCCCGCGCCGCGGAAGCGGTCCGCGGCCCTGGCGAAAATGGGGAGCTCCATGTCGAGGCCGGGAAAAAGATACCGGACCCGCTCGGCCGCGCAGATCTCGAGGAGCCGGTCGATGTAGGCGGGATCCTTCGCGGCGGGAACAAGATAACCCTTTGAAGCCGCGTACAGGCCGACGGCCGTTTCGCTCGCGTCCGCCCCCACCACGCGATGGGGCGTATTCGCCAGGCACTTGAGGATTCCCTGGCCGACGATTCCGCCCACTCCGGTGACGAGGACGGTGCCCGCCTGGGCGTGCGGCGCCTTCGCGGGCCCGGTGACGGAGGAAGCGGCGGTATCGCGCTCAGTCCATGTTCCCATGTGCGCGTCAACCTCGATGCGATGTCCCGCAGCCGTCCCCTGCCGGGCGCCGAGATTCGAAAGGAACGGAGTACGCGATGGAGCGAGGAAGGGAGGCCTCGGAGAGGAGGATCTCGATGCGCGCGGGAGAACGGGCCGCGAGGACCGGCGCGTGGGTCGATCGCGCCGGGGGGCAGGCACCGCTCTCGATCGCCGGCGAAGGAATCGCCGCTCCCTCCCAAGCCCCCATCGCGATGAAAGATCCGCGTTCAAACATGTGATGCTTCAAGAAAGCTCCTGCACTCGACCGGGGCTCGCGCCCCTGGGGACGACGCTTCGAAGGTCAAAAAAAAGGAAGGCCGGTTGATGGGTTTTGCCGGACCCCTCCCGATCCGCCGTCCGCGAAAAGAGCGCCGGGAGCCAGATCAAACGGCCTTCCCTACCTAGATGTTCGATGACGGGGAGGGAGCGTTACGTCCGTTTTTCAAGGGAGGACGCCTTGGCCGCCAGGCTTCCGGGGTCGGGTTCCGGGCGCCGGGTCGACTCCCGGGGGATTCGCAGACCGATCTCGGCGGGATCGAGGCCGTTCTTCCGGTAGAAATCGGAGATTCTGGACTCCATGGCGGTCCGGCGGGGCCCGCGGACTTTCAGCGCCAGTTTGAAGTGATCGGCGCGCCGGCCCGGCTCCCGGAGCGCGTGCCAGGCCTGTGCCAGGAGGAAATGGGCCTCGCGGATCAGATTCTGGGCGTCCACCTTCTCCGCGTATCGCGCGGCCGCCTCGGCGTGACGATGGGCCAGGGAGGCCTCCTTCCGACCCATGTGATGGAATCCGAGCGCGAGATGGACCTCGCAGAGAAGCGAGGGCTCCGTCCCCGCGATCCGCAGCGCCTCCTCAAGCAGGGACTTCGCCCCCTCCGACTTCCCCCGGTTCTCCCGATCGAGCCGGGCCAGGCTCACCCGGCTGCGAACGCCCTGCGGGGTATCCGCCAACCGGTCGGCCAGCCGGATGGAGTCCTCCAGCGCCTGCCGCGCGGCCTCGGCGTCGTCGGGTTGGCCGGAGCGCCTGCAGGCCACGCCGAAACCGCAGCCGGCCGCCGCCGTGAGATCATCAAACTTGTGGAGCCGGGCCAGGGCGAGGGCCCGGGCGAAAATCGCCTTGGCGTCCGCCACTTCCGCCTGGTCCGACAGTGCGATGCCTTTCGCGATGAGCAGCTGGACCAGCTGCCGGTGCAGGACCTCGAGCGCCGTCTCGATGATCGGCTCCGCCCGCGTCACGGCCCGGGTGATCGAGGCGCTGTCCCCGCGCACTTCGTAGATCTTCGCCTTCTCGAGCAGCAGGTCGAACAGGTCGAGTTTTTCCTCGAGTCCCAGCCGTCCCACGGTCTCTTTCTCGAGGATCCGCTCCCGGAGTCGGCGCTCCGCGACTTCGTAGTCCCGGAGCGCGGTGGGAAGGGTCCCCTTGGACATTCTCCTCGTCAAGTCCGAGGCCTCCCGCTTGAGGACCATCTCGAGGCGTCCCTCGAGATAGTGCTGAAGCTCCTGCCACATGGCCCTGCAGGTCTGGTACCGGTCCTCCGGCTTGCGGGCGAGCGCCTTCATGCAGATGGCGCTGAGCGCGGCGTCGACGGGCTCCAGGGCGGGGCCTTCCGCGTGCCTCGCGTCGATCTCCTGCTGGTGCGCGGCCACGACCTGGTCGGGGGGAATCAGGTCGTCCCTCAACGCCTGCATCAGGATGTCGGCGCGCGAGCTGGGCGGAGCCTTCTCGTCTTCCTCCCACCGCGCGAACGTACTGGCCTTGCGGGCGGATCCGGAGGATCCCGGGGTCGAAGGGCGCGGCCGGGGAAGGAGGGAGGTTTCAGCGGAAGCCGCTCCATCGCCCATGAGCGCGCCGGATCGGGTCTCCGGGCGCGACCGGTAGAGCGGGCGGTCCGCGGTGAGGATGTAATACAGGATCGCGCCGAGACCGAAGATGTCGGTGCGCGCGTCGACGGAGGCGGGATTGAGGATCTGCTCCGGCGCCATGAAGTAAGGCGTCCCCACCGCCGACATGGAGGTCAGATCCCCCGGCGCCTCGTCCGCGGCCCGGGCCCGGGCTTCGGATCCCCCCGGAACCAGCTCGTCCCCTTCATGAAAATATTTCGCCAGGCCGAGATCGACGATGTAGAGCTCCCCGTACGGCCCGATGACGACATTGGCCGGCTTGAGGTCGCGGTGGATGATGCCGATGTCGTGCGCGCTTTCCAGGGCCAGGCAGAGCTGCTGCACGAGCTGGAGGAGCCTGTGCAGCGTGAATTCCTCGCGCAGGTGTTCGCCTTCCTCGTCCGGCTGTGCCCGGCGCCGGATCATCATCCCGAGGGTCTCCCCGCGGATGAGGGGCATCGTGTAGAACGGACGCCGGCCCCCCTCCGTGGAGAGGTAGCCCATGGAGAGGACCCGCACGAAATTCGGATGGTCCAGGTCCGCGGTGATCTCCCGCTCGCGGACGAAGCGCTCGAGGGAATCCTGGTCGAGGGTATTCAGGACTTTCAGGGCGACGTGGCGCTTGAGCTGGACGTCGAAGGCGCGGAAGACGGTGCCCATGCCGCCGCCGCCGATCTGCTCCCCGACGATGTAATGGTTGACCGCCTGGAACGGGGTCGAAGGAACGCGCAGATCCATGTCCGCCCCCCGAGTGGCCCGGGCTCCTACGAGAGCAGTCCGACGAATTCCGAGAGCTCGGCCTCCAGGTCGGCCTCGGTGCCCACCGTGTCCGCGATCCGACGGATGAGGATTTGCCGGAGCCGGCCCCGCAACCGGTGGACGGCCACCTTGGCGGCGGTCTGAGTCAATCCGGTTTTCCCGGCGATCGACTCATAGCTGTCGCCCTCCAGGTAGAGCTGGAAGGCCTTCACGTGGGCCGGAGCCCCTTTCAGATCTTCCACCGCCTGGTCCATGAGGCTTCGCGCCCAGGCCCGATTGAGCACCCTCTCGGGAGATTCGTCCTCGGAGGCGACCTGCGGGGAGTACTCGGCTTCGGCCGAGGCGAAGTCGAGCGACACCGGGCGATGGCCCCCGCCCCGCTTGAGCCGGGTCGAGGTGCGGGACCAGTCCTTGATGAAGTTCGACAGGGCCGCCAGGATGAAGGTCCGGAACCGCCCGAGCTTGGGGTCCGCCTTGATGACCGTGCCGTGGGCGAGGATGTTGGCCAGGAAGCTCTGCACGATGTCCTTGCTCGTCTCGATGTCGAAGCGATGGCGGCGGACGAAGAAGTAGAGCGGCTTCCAGTAACTGCGGGCCAGGACCTCCATCGACTGGAGGTGGGGCGCCGGCTTCAGCAGTTCCCATTCGGTCTTGGGGAACTGCCTCTGGTTGCCCAGTACGTCGGTCTCGATCTGCATCGGTTCTCCTTCTTCACCGGATTGGAGTCCCGTGTGAGAGACCCGGACTCTCCTCTTCATCGCGTGCGGGCGGTGGTCGCCGATGGAACGCGACTCCGGCGCCGCGAATTGAGCAAATCCGCGGCCAACCGGAATCCGCGCGTTCCCGCGGGTTTCCCGTGCTCCGAATCGACCCTTCCTGGCGACCTTGGCCCGCGCGGCTCTCACTTTTGAGAACGAGGCCGCCTCGTCACGCGCGCCTCCTCGAACCGAATGGGGGCCGGGACCCTTTCAAAGTCCCTCTCCGAACTCGTTTACGACGTCACCTCGGTCCGGTTACCTGTAGATGGGCGGAACCCCGGCATACGCCTGTAACCGGGGGCCTCCGTCGTCGTACACGAAACGTGAAGGGGCCGCACGGGCGGGCCCGACAGGAGCAGGGAGGTCGGAGGTTTGGAGCGTTTCCACCCGGACAAGAGCTGAGGCGTGCGTGCGTGTCGCGTGCGGGCATCACTGGGGTTCCTCCTGGCCGCCCTCGCCCTGCCTCCGGCCGCCTTGGCGCAGGACGCGGACGTGGACCCTAACCCGGACCCCGAGCCGTCACTCGAGGGCCCGCATGACCCCTTCGGACTGGGCGTGAAGAAACTCGCGTATTCGACCGGGCTGAAGATCGCGGAGGTCTTCGACGACAACATCCTGCTCGCTCCGGGCGATCCGGAATCGGACCGGATCACGGTGATTCTTCTGAAGGCGAGGCTCCGCTGGGAATCGGGAAGGGAGAGCGCTCACGTGAACTACCGGGGACGGGAGCGCCTGTTCGCCGATCACACGGAGTTCAACGGCATGGAGCACTTCCTGGACGCCGCGGGGAGCGTCGGGGTTTCTTCATTCCGGTTCGAGGCCGGCCTCGAATGGAAGGAGCTCAAGGACCCGTTCGACGTCCTCCAGGTGACCGGTCCCGTCGACAGCCGGTACGACCGGGAGTACCTCCGGGCGGTCGCGGACTTCAACCGGTTCGACGCGGAGGTGACCGCGGCCCGGGCCCGATTCGCCATCGATGACGCGGCGCTCGCCCGCGGCGACTACCTGCGGCGCGAGCTCTCCGCGCTGGCCGCGGTCGAAGTGGGACCGCAGGTCGCCCTCTTCGCGGAGGTCCGGCTTCTATCCAGCGATTACGATGAGCCGGCTTTCAGCGACTTCACCTACACCCGGGTCGTCGGTGGGATCCGCGGATCGCTCTCCCCCAAGGTTCACACCGAGGCGCGCCTCGGATTCGGGCAGGCGGACCCCGACTCGGGGGGCCTCCTGCCCGCCGAAAAATTCACCGGAGTGGTGGCCGCCATCTCCGGAGTCTGGGAGATCGGCGAGAAGCACGACCTGAGGGTGGAACTCGCGAGGGAGCCGATGGAGTCGGTGCTGAGCGGGCTCGCGATCGCCGACGGCATCAAGCTCCGGTACCGGCGCCCGCTCGCGGAGGGGTGGAGCGCGCAGGGCCTGCTCTCCTGGGACCGCCGGCAGGAGTCCGACGGATCGATTGACCGCCGCGTGATCACGGCGGGGGTCGGCGTTCAGTGGGCGTTCCGGGAGCGGTTCCACGCCGATTTCGGGGCGCTCTACCGGACCGCGGACGCGGATGTCGGGGCGCTGGAGTTCGAGAATTTCCGATTCAGCCTTGGATTGGGGGTGGACTGGTGAAACGCATCCTGCCTTGTTTGCTGTTGCTCGCGACCTCCTGCCAGGGATTGCCTGGACGGGCGCCCTCCCCGGCGGAATTCGATCCCGCGGGGAGCGACCCGGGACGGCCCGAGGGGGCCTCGGTCGACGCCAAGACGGGCGAGGAACTCCTGGCCCAGCACACGAAGCGATTCCGCGACGGGTATCCGATCTACCCTGGCGACGAACTGCGATTCACGGTCCTGGGCCAGGCCGACCTCACGCTCGAGGCGCGGGTGCCCGCCGAGGGGTCGATCACCTACCCGCTGATCGGCAAGACGACCCTCGCGGGCCGCACCCTGGAGGAGGTGCGCCGGGAGGTGAAAGAGCGGCTCGAGAAGGATTACCTGGTGTCGGCGGACGTTTCGGTCCTGGTCAAGGAATACGCCCGGAAGCGCGTGTACATCCTCGGCGCGGTGGCGAAGCCGCTCGACTACGAGGTTCCCAGCGGGCGGCTCGTGACGCTCCTTCAGGCCGTCGCGCAGGCCGGGGGGTTTCTCGAGGACGCGGCGAAGCACGGCGTCGTCATCTTCAGGCCGCGCGCCGTCGGCTCGTCGGAGCGCCTCGCGATTCCGGTCGACGTGTCGGGGCCCCGCGACGTGCGCGATCCGCTCCTGCTTCCCGACGACATCGTCTTCGTGCCGGCGCGGGAGAAGGTCTACGTAAGCGGCCAGGTGGCGCGGCCCGGGGCCTTCGTCGTCGACGCCGACCACGGGCTCACCGCGAGCCAGGCCGTGTCGCTGGCGGGGGGCTTCACGAGGATCGCGAACGAGGCGAACGTGCGCCTCATCCGGCGCCTCCATGACGGAGGGCGCCGGACCTTCGTCCTGAACCTGGCCCGGGTGGTCTCGGGCCATCCCGAAGAGGACGTGCCGCTCCAGCCGGGAGATTCGCTCTTCGTGCCCGAGTCGATCTTTTGATTGCGACTTCCGACGCCTGCGCGAACGAATCAGGCCGAGGAGGAGAAAGACGCCTCGACTACCGGGCCCCGGGGGCGTGATGGCGCTCTTCCTGGCACTGGAGGATGGCCAGGATTGTCCGCTTCAGCGAGGCGCCGTCCCATGGTTTCGCGATCACCCCCTGGACCGTCTTGCCGAGGGCGTCGACCACTTCACGGCTCTCCGGATTGGAAGTGAGTATCAACCGGACCGTGTCGGGCGACCGCCTCCGGACCTCTTCAAGGAGCTGAACTCCCGGCATGTCGCGCAACCGATGGTCGGAAACCACGAGGCTGATCCGGTTCGTTTCGAGCCATTCCAGCGCCTCGTAGGGCCGGTCCGTGATCAGGACCCGGTAGGGGGCGTCGCGCAGGAGGCGTCGAAGCGTGCCGAGC
>DASXTT010000099.1:0-3167 GCA_036505255.1 Planctomycetota bacterium
GGACGCCTCGATGAAGGTCTTGTCGGTGTAGACCGAGTCCGCCATCGCGAGGCAGAGCGCCGAGTCATCCTTGTGGAAGGCGACGAAGATCGGGACGTTGCGGAGGTACGCCTCGTCGTAGGCCTCCTTCCACGAGGCGGCCCAGAGGACGCCGTCCTTTGCGTACTCCTTTTTCGCCGCGGGGTCCTGCGCGCCGGTCGCGAGGGCCGCCAGGAGGACCGACATGACCCATCCGCGATTCATCGTCCGAGCCCCGAAAATGAAACGGCGCGGGTTGGTGGCGAGAGGTGAGTTTCCAGATCCCAGATTCCAGATCCCAGTTCCCGAAGCTACGAGCCTCGAGCCAGAATCGGAATCTGAAGGTCCACCAAGTACACCCCTCAAGCTTTCCGGCTTGAAGCCGGAAGCTTCCGAAACGGGGACCGGGGCACGGGGAGCCGGAAGGTGGCCCCACACCCCCCGCCGTCTACTTCTTCTCGTCCGCGGGGATCTCCTTTAGGGCCGCGGCGGCCTCTTTCGCGCAGGCGAGCGGCTTGAAATCGTCCGCCACCTTGCGCAGGAGCTTCCTCGCGGCCTCCTTGTCGGTCGCGATTTTCTCCTTGGCCTCGGTGATCAGCTCGCGCCCCTTGGTTTCGAGCTTGTCGAGCCCCGCCGTGCCTTTTTCCTTGAGGACCTTCTTCGGAAGCTTGGAAACCCGGGTGTACCCCTCGACCGCCTTCTTCCACTCGCCCTTCTCGAACGCGGCGTCGGCGTCCGCGAGGAGCTTCGCGGCCTGGTTCCACTCGACGACGGAGACATGGTCGCCGGGGACCTTCTCGAGGACCTTCTCCTGGATCTTGATCAGCTCGCTCGCGCTCTTGCCGCCGACTTCGCGGCTCAGCTCCTTGCCCTCCGGATCGGCGTAGACGGTGCAGGGAACGCCGGTGATGCCGGTGTACTTGCCCCGGGCCGCCGAGGAGCCCTTCGAGTGGGCGTCGCACGGGATGTTCCAGTACCGCTCGCAGACGGTGACTTTCTTGCCCGCGATCATCGCGTCCACTTCATGGCCGGTCTCGTTGTGGCACGCGACGTTCACCCACATGCGGGAGGCTTCGATGTACTTCTTGTCCGTATAGGTCGATGACTCCATCGACGAACAGGGCCCTCAGTTGTCCTTGTGGACCGCCACGTGGATGGGCACGTTGCGGGCCTTGGCCTCCGCCAGGGCCTCTTCCCACGTGGCCGCCCAGTACACGCCATCCTGCGCGTAGTTCTTCTTGAACTTGTGCTCCTGGGCGCCCGCCGCGGCGACCCCCAGGACCATCGCGACCGCAAGGCAACGCTTCATGGCTTCCTGCTCCTCAAGAATTGTCCCGCTCCGAACCCGCCATCATATACGTATACAAGCCCGTCCATCACTTCGTTTTGATGATGTGCTTCACCGAAGTCGCCAGCTCGAGCATCTCCTTCCGAAGGTCGGGATCGGGGATCTCGATCGCGAGGTCCGAGCTCTGCTGGAGGAACCACGAGGGGAAGTCCTCGTCCTGCTTCAGGAAATAGACCTCGTAGTTCGCCCGCTTCTTGAAGTCGTCCGGCAAGCGCCGGATGATCCGCGCGTTGATATCCCCCCACTGGACCTCCGGAAGGAGCGTGTTGACCTTGAGCGCGGCCAGCTTCTTCGCCACCTCGTCCCGGGGGTCGGCTTTGACGCCCTCCTCCTCCTCCGCCTCGAACTGCGGGACGAATTCCCTCCGCTTGAGGGAGTACCGGCAGACCGATTTCTCCACCCCCTCGATCTTCGGCCCCGGACGCTCCACGCCGTCGGCGGACTTCACCTCCTTGACCACCGCCTCGACCCGCCCGCGCAGCTCCTCCGCCTTCCGCTTCGCGAAGACCTCGCGGAGCATGCGGTCGTAGAGCCCGTTGCCGCCCACGTAGACGTCGAGGAACATCTCGTCCGAAACATGGGTCCGGATGCGGTGGAGCACCGCCTTGTCTTTCACCTGGTTCATGAGCCACTGGCGCTCGTCCTTGAGGGCCGCGGGTTCGAAGGCCTTGAACTTCTTCTCAAGGAGCGCCCGCATCGTGTAGGCCCGCAGGAGCGCCGCGACGGCGCTTCCCCGGTCGGACTTGGTGGCCCCCGGGGCGAGGCTGTCGATGAAGAGCTGGTATTCGAGCATCGCCTTCGTCAGGGGCCGACCCGCCACGATCGCCACGGGGGCCCCGGGATTCACGGGGGGCGGGGGCGGCGGCGGAGGCGGCGGCTGTTGCGGCGATCCCGGCGGATGATGAGAAGTCGGAGCCGGGCCCGGCGCCGCGGGCGGTCCCGACGCGGTCGCGTCCGGGAACCAGCCCTTGACGAGCGTGACGCTGGTTTCGCCCGCCCAGTGGCTGAAGCGGACGCCGAGGAAGATGTTCAGGCCGAAGAGGGCCGCGAGCAAGACCCCCACCGCAAGCTTGAGGCCGAGGGGCCGCTGGTAGGCCTTGAGGGTCACGAGACTGATCCGGATCGCCGGAACCGACATCAGCAGGAGCGCCCCCCACAGGAGGCGCTGGTGCATTTCAGAATCGTTGCACTTCGACCCCCCGACGGCCCCCATCACGAGCGACGCGACGGCGAACACCAGGTCGACGGGACCCGGGACTCCCACGAACTGGAAGTCCTTCCGGACGAGGATTGGCATGGCGACCCCGAGCGCGAGAATACACGCCGCGCCGTTCAGGGCCGCCGGGGCGCCCCGGCCGAGCATGTACCACAGGAAGGAAATGATCGCCCCCGCGGCCATGATGGACACGTAAAGGATGGCTTTAGCCATGGGCGACTATGATACAGGAAAACTGATGTCGGGCTAGCTCCCAGTTTTCAGATCCCAGACCCCAGCTTCTGGAGCTTCGAGTCTCGAGCCAGAGAAAAAGATCAACGGGTCAGGAGATCAAGCCACTTGGGAAATACCGCATCGGGGGTAAAAGCCTGACGCAGTCGCCTCCGTCCCTCTTCCCCCATCCGCCGGCGCAGGGCCCCGTCAGCCGCGAGTTCTCCCACGCGGCGGGCCCAGGCCTTGGGCGAATCCACGAGGAATCCCCCTTCGCCGACGAGGTCGCGGTGGACGCCGACGTCGTCCGCGACCACCGGAATCCCCGCCGCGAAGTACTGCAGGATGCGCGTCCCGCACTTCCCGCGCGTCCAC
>DASXTT010000100.1:0-10600 GCA_036505255.1 Planctomycetota bacterium
GACGAAGGGCAGCTCGTTCCCTTCCATGTGCGGCGGCGAAAGGTACAGGCGGCTCATATCGATCGGCCTCCCGAGCGTCAGCTTCGATAGGGTGGAAAATAATCGGGCGCGGGAGTCCACTCCCGACCCTCCGCGAGCTCCCACGCCCGCCGCCGTTCGACGAGCCGGGAGCATTCCTCCGCGTCGTAGACCTTCACCCCGACGCGGAAGGGGCGATCCCCGCCCGGAGCGAAGGAGCGCTTGAACCGGAGCACGCCGTCGTCGGGCCGGTACCCTCCCCCGAGGACGCACCATTTCAGGCCCTTGTCGCGGCAGTAGCGGAACATCTCGTGCTGGAGAAGGTCATTGGGCCTCAGGGGAAAGGCTTCCGCCAGCGTCCCGCCCAGGTAGAAATAGGCGTGCTCCGTCGAGAGGAGCACGAGTTCCGAGGCCACCACCTTCTCGCCGGCGAACGCGTGTACGAACACGAACTGCCCGGGCAGGTCCGAGATGATCGACTCGAAGAAGGTCCGCGGAAAGAAGTACTGGCTGAGCGCCTCTCGCCGCTTCATGGTCGACTCGTACACGGAGACGAAGTCGTCCAGGAGCAGGCCCTGGGTATCGAAGCGGATCGCCACTCCCTCGTGCCGGGCGCGCTTGACGTTCTTCCGCACCTTGCCCTCGTAGTCGCTCCAGAGTTCGTCGTCCGAAAGGTTCAGGCTGCGGACCACGTTCGGACCCCGATCCTGCATCTCACCGTGGAAAGGCAGGAGCTGTTCGGGAAAGAGCGACAACCTCGCGAAGGATGTGACCGTCCGCAGGCCGGCGGCCCAGGAGTCGAACCGGCGCCAGAAACTCCGCGCCTCGTCCTCTCCGATGTTCCACGCGAACGGTCCCCCGTACCCGTACGCCGTGGTCAGATCGCAGCCGCGGACGTCGCGGGGAGCCCAGGGTTCGAGGGCGATCGGCCGGACGATGACGGGATAGAGGATGCCCCCGGCCGCGGTCCGCGAGGCCGCGCACACGACGAAATCCTCCGGGCGGGCGAAGAGGCGCACGAAATGCGGATGCGCGGTCACCTCGCGCCCCGGCCAGCTCCGCCAGAGATCGAGCCAGGCCTTCATCCCCCCGCTCTCGGCGGCGTGGAGGAAATCGACCCGGCTCTCCCCGGTTCCGGGGCATGCCTCTTCACCGGCACCGGCCTGCCCCCTCGCCCCGCCGTTGATCGCCGAAGGTTTTCTCATCGGCCGCTTCTTGCGAAGGGATCCGTTTCCGTTCCTGGAAACACCGGTCCGCCCCCGAGGAACCCCGGCCACAGCCGATTTCCGGGCCCGTCGACCCCGGATTTCCGCGCGACCCGGCCGGCGGTCCTGAGCAGGATCTTGAGATCGAGCAGCAGCGACCAGTGTTCCACGTACCACACGTCGAGGTCGAACTTTCGATCCCACGTCAGGCTGTTTCGCCCGTTGACCTGGCACCAGCCGGTGACGCCGGGTCTCATGTCGTGACGCCGGGCCTGCCGGGGCGAGTAGAGGGGGAGATAGTCCATGAGAAGGGGCCGGGGCCCCACGAGGCTCATATCGCCCCGGAGGACGTTCCACAGCTGAGGCAGCTCGTCGAGGCTGGCGTAGCGGAGGAAGCGGCCCAACCGGGTCATCCGCTCGTCATCCGTTCCGGGTCCCGTCCGCATGGTCCGGAACTTGATGGGGGCGAAGGGCCTGCCCTTCAGGCCCGGACGCACCTGCCGGAAGAAGATGGGCCGGCCCAAGGTCAGCCAGGTGCCCAGGGCGATCAGGCCGAGCAACGGCGCCAGGATCAGGAGCCCCGCGAGCGCCCCGGAGAAGTCCAGGATCCGTTTCAGCAGGAGTTCGACCGGGCGCGAGGAGAGCGCCCGTTTGGAACTCGACTCCGGAGCCGGCGGCGCGGCCGGCCGGACCGGCGCCCGATATTCCCGCTCCGTGGCGTCCCACAACGATTCCGGACGGAACTCACGGAGCACGCGCGCGCGGGCCGCGCGACCGTGACCCCGGCGGAGGGCCGGATCTTTGAGATAGGCGCGGAGGGCATCCGCCAAGGCCGTCGCGTCCCCCGCGGGAACCAGGGTTCCGGTGACGCCATCCACGATGGCATCGACGCAACCCGTGACGCGGGTCGCGACCACCGGCCGCTCCATCGCCGCGGCCTCCAACGGAACCTGGGGGAATCCCTCCCGGTAGGTCGGGAGCGCCACGACGTCCATCGCGGCGTACATCCCCGGCATGGACTCCACCAGCCCGGCCAAGTGGATTCTCGAGTCGGACCGCAGGGCCCGGTCCGCCTCGGCCGGGACCGGATCCTGGGGCTCGAAGCATCCGGCCACGAGAAGATGGGCTTCCGGGAACTCCGAGCGGATCGCGGTCCACGCCTGGACCAGCTCGGACACTCCCTTGTCCCGAACGATGCGGCCCACGAACCCGATGACCGGGGCCCCCGGAGGGATCCCGAACAGGCGCCGGACCTCCTTCGCGTCCCGGACCTGGTCGGGGCCTGGCGCGAAGCGATTCGCGGCGTCCACTCCGTTGACGGTTCCCTGGCCCAGAACGCGGAGCTTGGTCGGGGCGCAGAGGCCTTCGGACAGCGCCCTCCGGCGGAGCGAGGGGCTCACCGCGTGAACCTGATGGGCCAGGAGGCAGCTCAGCCGTTCCGTCCATCGGAGCAGCTTTTTTCTCCAGCCGGTGGCCGTCTCCAGCGGGAGGCCGTGAATGGTGTAGATCCGGAGCGGGACTCCGGCCAGGAACGCTCCGACCATGGCCAGGAGCCCGCCCTTGGGCGTGTGGCCGTGGACGATGTCGGGCCGGATATCACGGAAGACCCGCCAGAGCCGGGCGAGCGAAACGAGGTCGGCCAGAGGCGTGATCCGTCGCGCCATGACCACGGCTTTCGCCGGAATGCCTTCGCCGGCTGCGAAAGACTGGAGCCAGGGACCTGGAGACGAGATCGCCCACACGTCAAAGCCCCGGCCCTTGAGATGGGCGACCTGGTCCCGCAGGAACCTGAAGGTCTCCGGGACCGTCGTCACATGCGCCAGCGTCAAGCGGTCCGTGTCGGCGCGCTTGGAGGCCGCGGGTGGGTCGGCCCCGGCGCCCGAAGGAGAGCCCCAATCCAGGCCCTTCATGGGCGCCCGGCGCTCTTCGATTCCCCGTCCCGGATTCATGACTTTCATGCCGGTCCCCAGGATTCCCGGAGGCTTCCCTCGTTACGGGTCCGCGCGGAAGTGTCTGACGTGGCGCCCATTCGGCTCTCCCGGAGGACCACGGCTGTCGCCACCCCGAGAAAAAGCAGGAAGGTCCGGTCGCGGTAGAGCGTGTTGTGCAACATGAACATGACGCTGATGAGCAGGGTCGTGGTCAGCAGCACGCCCATGAGCTCATGGTCCCGGCTCCGCTGCTGCCATCGCCTCCTCAGGAACGGATGAACCACCATCCCTGCGTATCCCAGGAGGCCCAAGACCCCCATCTCGACCAGCACGGCCAGGAAGCAATTGTGGATCTCGAACCCATCCCGCGGGTCGATCCAGGCCCCCCGGCCGAGCCCGAATCCGAACGGAAACCACCGATCCACGACCAGGAGGCTGTCGCGGAACTGGTTCTGGATGAAATCCTGGTGCGAGCCCGCGACCACGACGGCGTCCCGGAACCGTCGGCCGGCGAAGGAGGCCTCGACCTGCGGCCAGAAAGCCGCCAGCAGCACCAGCACGGCGAGCAAACCGCCGACGAAGAGCTGGTAGAACCGCCTTCCGGCGAACCGCCAGCCGAGAATGGCGAAAAGGGCGCCCCAGGCGAACACCGAGAGCATCCCCATGCGCCGGGACGCCGGAAAGACGAACGAAGCCGAAAGGATCGCGGACACGGCGCACAACCTCCGGAACCCGGGGGAGCCGAGCGTGCCGCCGAAGGTGATCAGGAGCCCCGCGGCGCAAAAACCGAATGCCCCCAGCTGGCCGTTCGTCTTGAAGGTGCCGCGCACCCGGTGTTCCATCGGATCGGGAAACCACATGTGCGACGAAAAGGTGTCGTGGAAGATGACGACGGACTCCGCGAGCACCGCGATGCATACCCCGGCCAGGAGCCAGCGCAGGAGCGTCGGGGAGGCGCCCAGGTTGAGGCCGATCAGGTAGAAGCCGAACGCCATGAGCACGGCGGAGAATTGCAGCCAGACATCCCGCTCGGGCCCCGGGGTGATCATCAGGCCGGGAACCAGGGCCAGCGCCACGGCGCCCATATACAGCAAGGCGGGCGCCGGGACCGAACTCATCCGGTGGCGGAGAAAGAGGATCGCCAGCATCGCCACGCAGAGCAGGTCGACCGGGGCGACGCGGGTGGAGAAATCGGTCGGTGTTCCGATGTATTGCGTCCGCAGGGCGATGACGGCCAGGAGGAGCCCGATCCCCAGGGCCAGGACCCGGTTGGTCCTGGTTTCGAGCGGGGCGGGAGCCGTCAGCCGCTGGAGATCATGGTCCAGCCCGCTACCGTGGGCCCGCTCGGGCGCCGGGGAGATCCCCGCCGCGGTCGGAATCACGGCCCCTCCAGGATCGGCTGGGTCCGGCCCGCGCGCCGTCGGGAGAGCGCACGGCCCACCACGACGCCCGACGCGATCATTTCAATCAGCGATCCGGCACCGAGGGCGATCGCCGCCCCCCGCAATCCCGCCGTCGGCACGAGCGCCGCGCAGAGGAGGAGGAGGAGGAGCGCCCCCGCGCCGTACAGGTAGGGCTGAATCCGGATCTGGCGCCCGGCCGTCATGGCGTAGTCGAGGACGGTCTGGAGATTGGCGGCGCACACCGCCGCCATGAGCGCCACGAGCACGCCGCTTTCCGCGGCGTACGCGGCCCCGTAGAAGAAGCTCATGAGCGGCCGCGCGAAGAGGAGGGCGACGGTGAGCCCCGCGCCGCTGATCGCCAGGGCCGCCGCAAGCGACCGCGCGAGCAGGCGCGCGAACCCCTCCTGATCGCCATCCGCGAAGAGCCGCGCCAGCCTCGGGGAGGCCGCCTCGCCCAGCGCGCTCACGACGCGATTGCTCGCCGCGTGGAAGTAGGCCAGCGCCACGAAGAGCCCCACCGCCCCCACGCTCAGGTGGCGGTCGATCACCCAGGTCGGAATGCTCGCCTTCAAGGAGGTGAGGAGAGCCACCACGCCGAGGGGAAGCGACAGGTTGGCCAGCATCCCCCACATCCGGGCGGACCCCGGAGGAAAAAGGCCGGGCCCGATGCTCTTGAACGCCACTCCCCCGGGAAATCGGGACGCCAGCGGCCAGTCATAGAAAAGGCAGACCGCCAGCCAGCCCGCCCCCATCCCGACGACTCCCCAGACAATATCGCGCGTTGCCAGGAATCCGACGGTGAGGCCCGCCAGTGCGAGAGGTCCCCGGACGAGGAAAGACCCCGCCATGAGATCCATGCGTCCGTGCTTCTGGAATATGCCGTTCAGAATGTCGGAGACGGCTTCCACCGCTTTCGCCATCCCCATGGCGAGAACGACCCCGGCGGTCTGCGCCCGGAATCCGCTGGTGGCGACGACGAGAGCCACGATCCCGAGGGCGGCCACGTTGGTGAGGAGCCGGAGACCCAGATAATCGCTGAAGCGAAAGTCGGCCCGCGTATCGGTCGCGAAGACCCGCCGCAGGCCCATGTTGGTGAAGAGCATGATCGGAGCGGTCCAGGCGATCGCCAGTCCGAACTGGCCCAGCTCCACCCCATCGGGGGAACCCCAGCGCGCGAGGACGACGACCATCCCCCACTGGCAGAGCATGTAGCTCAAGGTCCCCGCGAGCAGCCATAGGAATCCCCGGTGAACCGGCATCACCGCGGGGGGCGCGGCCGGCGCCGCGGCGGCGGCCCGCGGCGAGTCGAGCCCGGCGGACCTCATGGAACGGCCAGCCTTTCCGGAGGCGTGAAATCCAGGATCTCCTGGAAATCCCCCTTCAGGCGGGCGAGCACCGGGTCGATGCCGAGCTCGACGGGGCCGAGCCGGTCGAGGCAGAGGCGGACCGCGGGATCCGGGGACGCGTTCCCGTTCGTTTTCAGGCAGAAGACCTTGGGGTGCGAGGTGGGCACCACGGTCTCGGAATGGAGGTAGAGCTCCTCGAAGAGCTTCTCGCCCGGCCGCACGCCGGTGAATTCGATTTTCACGTCGCGTCCGGGCATGAGGCCCGAAAGCCGGATGAAATCCTCCGCGAGGTCGACGATCCGCACCGGCGAGCCCATGTCGAGCTCGAACACTTCACCGCCCCGGCCCTGGACCGCGGCCTGCAGGACGAGTTCCACGGCCTCGGGAATGGTCATGAAATAGCGGCGCATCTCGGGATGGGTCACCGTGAGCGGCCCGCCCTTGGCGAGCTGCGCCCTGAAGATGTTCAGGACGCTCCCGTTCGAGCCGAGGACGTTCCCGAAGCGCACGGCGGTGAACCTCGAGGAGCCTTCCTCCGAATTCAGGCCCTGGACGACGAGCTCCGCCGTCCGCTTCGTCGCTCCCATCAGGCTGCTCGGATTGACCGCCTTGTCGGTCGAGATGAGGATGAAGCGGCCCGTGGCGCAGTGCATCGCCTGCTCGGCCACGATCTTCGTGCCACCCACGTTGACCCGGATGGCTTCGCGGGGATGGTCCTCGCAGACCGGCACGTGCTTGAGCGCCGCCGCGTGAAAGACGACCTCGGGCGCGTGCTCGAAGAACACGCCGCGCACGCGGACCGCGTCCGTCACGTCCCCCAGTTCGGGGTAGACGACGCCCTCATTCGCCCCCCGGCGGACCTCGAGCATCAGGTCATGCAGCGGGGTCTCGGCCCAGTCGAACGCCACGAGCCGTTCAGGGCCGTACTTGAGCACCTGGCGGCAGAGTTCGGATCCGATGCTCCCCGCCGCACCCGTCACGAGGACGCGCTTGCCGCGGAGGAACTCGGCGATCTTCTCCTCCTCGAGCCGGATCGGCTCACGCCGGAGGAGATCCTCGATGGCGACGGCCTTCAACTGCGGAAGGAGCGGCGCGCTCGGGGCCAGGCGGCCCAGCAGGGGCAGGACGCGGACGGCCAGTCCGGCCTGGAGGAGCGGGCTCACGATTTCCCGGAGCCTCGCACCGCCCGCGCTCGGCAGGGCGATCAGCACCTGGCGGACGGAGTGTTTCCGGGCGATCCGCTGCACCCTGGCCACGGGGCCCAGGACGGGCACCCCGCGGAGAAGTCCGCCCTGCTTGTCGGGATCGTCGTCGATGAACCCGGCCACCTGGAGCGAGGCCGGCGTGGCGCGCTCGATCTCGCGAAGCAGCGCGTCCCCGGAATCTCCGGCGCCCACGATCAGGACGCGCGCGGGCGGCGCCCGCCCCGGTCCCCCGCGCAGGCGGGTTTCCCGGAGGCTTCGAAGCATCAGGTAGAAGCCGCACACCCCCGCGTGGGTGAGGATGCCGTTCAGCAGGAGGACGCTGCGGGGGACGATGCCCGCCGGCAGGAAAGCCGCGCTCAGCACCCAGAGTGTCGCGGTCGAGAAGGCCACCGCCTGGAGGATCGCGAGCGCGTCGCGGATGCCCACGTACGGCCAGAGGATCCGGAAGACGCCGGCCGCATGGAAGAAGACACCCTGGACCAGGAGCACGAAGGGCAGCGTGGCCGCCACCGAGTCGGACAGATGCGGGGGCACGGAGAATTCAAAACGCAGCAGGTACGAGAGGGCCCAGGCGATGGAACAAATGGCCATGGTCGCGATCACCACGAGCAGGTGCGGACGTCCCGCGGTGATCCTCCGGGCCCACCGGCCCGCGCGCGAGCCGAGGGTCTTGATATCCGCCCGCGGAATCGGAGCGCGCTCCGCCAACTCCGACGGAAACGCCCTGCTGATGTTCATGGTGTCTTCCCCTTGGGCCTCGCCGGGCCGCGTGAAAGCGACCCCGGCGACTACCGGACTCCGACGAGAGCGTCCTTCCCGCCCTCCACGGTTTCAAAAGCTGAAAAAATCCGCTCCCGCCACGGCCGGCGGGAGACGGGCGTCAACGACCGGTTCACCACGAGTCCGAGAATGCGGATCTGGTGATTCTCCAGCCTCCGCTTCGCCGCCAGCGCGTGCCGGAGGCTCGATCGGCGCTCCTCGACGACGAGGATCGAGGCGTCCGCCTGTCCGGCGATCACCGGCACCTCGGAGACCGCGTTGACCGGGCTCGTGTCGACGACCGCGACATCGAACTTCGAGCGGACCGCCGCCCACACGTCGCGGAATCGGGGCGATCCCGGCGCCTCCGCCGAGGAGGGGAGCTCCTGCGCCGCCCCGACGACGTGCATCCCCGGGATTCGGGTCGCCTGGACGACCCGCTCCAGGGGGGCGCCCCCGAGATACTCTTCGAGCCCGGGTCCCCTCGGGTTCGCCAGGAGCCCCTTCAACCGGGGCCGGCGAAGGTCCGCGTCGAACAGAAGGACCCGACGCCCTTCGAGCGCGAGGACCCGGGCGAGATTGATCGCCACCGTGGACTTCCCCTCCCCGTACTGGGGGCTGAGGACCGCCACGACCTTGGGGCCCGGGAGATCCCGGAGCCGGTTCACGATTTCGGTGCGGAGGCGGCGGAACGACTCGAGCGGCGCGAGGACGGGGTCGTCCTCCGGCAGGAGCGGCCGGCCTCTCGTTCCGGCGGAGGCCGGCAACTGGGGGATCGTCGTCAGGAGGTCCAGGCCCAGCGCCCCCTCGGCCTGGCGCGGGGTCGCGATCCGATCGTCGATCTGTTCGACCACGAGGACCGCCGCCGCTCCGAAGAGGAGACCGAGCACCGCTCCCAGGGCCAGGAAGACGCTGAAACGCCGGGCCTGCTGCCGGGGCGTCCGCGCCAGATCCACGACCCGGACGCTCGTCTGGCCCGCGCCCGCGGTCGCCTTCACCTCGCCCTGTTTCTTGAGGTAGGAGCTGTAGAGTTCCCGCGAGGCCGCGACTTCCGCCTCGAGCTTCTTGTAGTCGGAAAGCCGGACTCGGGCCTCCGAGATCTGCATGTCGAGCTCTTTCTCATGCCCGAGCAGGTCCTTTTCCTCCTGGTCGACCGCGGCGAGCTCCCGTTCCCGGGACCGGATCTCGGCCTTCACCGCCTTGCGGATGAGCTCCTGGAGGGCCTCGAGCTGGGCGCGAAGCGCCGCCACCGCGGGGTGTTTCTCCTTGAGCGCCACCGACTGGCGGGCGAGTTCGAGTTCCAGCTCCGTCCGCCGGGCCGTCAGCGCCTCGAGCGACATCGGGCCCTCATCCGGGGCGGAGGCCTCGCCCGGGCCCGGCTCGGGCAGCGAGGCCGGATGGTGCCGGATGGAAATGCGGCGGATCCTGAGCTCGGACAGCCGCTCCCAGAGCTTCTTCTTCGCCTCCAGCAGGGCCGAGTACTGGCCCTCGAGGTCGGCGAAGCCCATCTTGGCGTGGAAGGCCTGCAGCTGCTGCTCCGACTCGTCCACCTTCTGGCGGATGACCGGGAGCGCCTCGGTGCTCAGGATCTCGAGCGCGCCCGTCTTCAGTTCGCGCAGGCGGCGGTTGGAGTCCTCGATGAAGAGCGCCACCAGCTTGTTGACGATGTCCGGTCCCTTCTCGGGTGTGGGGTGGTCGAGCATGATCCGGATCAGGAAGGAGGAGGGGATCGCGTCGATATTGAGCTCCTCGGAAAGGCGGCGGACCGGATCCGGGGCGCTCTTGTAGTCGGCGACGACCTCCGGCGGGAGCGCCTCAAGCACCTTGGCGAGGAGGCCCGGCCTGCGCAGCAACGCCTCCTGCGTCCGGAAGTGGTTTTCCCACAGCGCCGGGGAGGCCCCCATCGGGTCGCCGACCAGATAGGGCGAAACCTGGGGCTGGTCCGGGCCGACCTCGATCGTCGCTTCGGAGCGGTAGAAGCGGGGCTGGACGAACGCCAAGGCCGCCGCCAGGGTGACGGAAATTCCCACGATCAGGACCAGGATCCACCCGCGCCGCTGGAGAACGGCGAGGGTCCGGAGGAGGGAGGTCCCCTCCTCGGGCTCCATTCCATTGGGAATTCGGAACCTCGGCTCGACCGGGGGCGCATGGTTTCCGTTGTTCAAGGCCATAATCCTTCGACCGGTCTTGTGCCCGGCACGGCTTCGTGGGATCGGAGCGACCGCGGGTTCCCGCGCACGGGCTCATTCGAACGGCCGGCGCGGCGACCCCTGAACCCGCGCCACGCATTCAGCCTCGTGCCAACCCTTTGTACGTCGTGCCTAAGGCATGGGTTACAGGCGCGGGACTTCGCCGGCCAAATGACGGCATCCACATCTCATGCGGCGCGATGACCATTCTTCCGGCGGGGGGCGCTGGGTCAGTTTCGAGTTCCCAGACTCCAGACTCCAGCTTCCCGAAGATTTCAGCTTCGAGTTTCACCGCCCAGTGTCACTCTGATGCGTTCGAGAAGCCGTGCTCGAGGCTCGCAACTTCGGAAAACTGGGATCTGGGATCGTGAATCTGGAAACGGACCCACTACCCGGCGGGGCCCGCCTGTAACCGGTTGAGCCAGAAACCGTAAATCATGTTGGAGACGAGTCACGGCGGAGCCGCTCCTGCGGCGGTCGCCCGCCAGGAACTTGGATCGCCACTTCGGGAAGGGGAACGATCTCCCCATGTGCGGAATCGTCG
>DASXTT010000101.1:0-17324 GCA_036505255.1 Planctomycetota bacterium
TGAAGGCCGCGAAGGTCGCCAGGGCGGCGAATCCCGAGACGAGATAAATCCCCAACGTCACGGCCGGGCCGAGCTTGCGCTCCACGTTCATTCCGAACAGGAGCAGGAAGGCCATGTTGCCGAGAAGGTGCGCCTCGTTCGCGTGGAGGAAAAGGTGGGTGATCCAGGTGTACCCATGGAGATCCCGGGGAATCGCCCCGTAGTTATTGAAGATCCCCTGGAGGTGCCGGAGGCTGTGGAATCCGTTCACGAGAACGAAGACGGCCACGTTGACCGACAGGAGCCCCCAGATCACCCAGGGGACGCGATCGTTGATCTTCCGGTCGAAGGGGAGGAAGAGCATCCGTCCTCAGTCTCTCAGGGCGCGCCCGAGCCGGGGAAGGAGCATGGCGAAGATGAGGAGGCTCGTGAGGACGCCGAGCGCCCCCAGCAGGATCGCCCGGCGCGCCCGCTGGGCCCCCGGGAGCCCGGGATGGCGCGGCGCCTCCTTGAGCGAGGCGGCCCCGAGGAGCATCGCGACGCTCCCGAGGGCCACGCCCACGAACATTCCGGGCGCGGAGAGGATCGAGAGCACCCCGCAGATGAATGCGGCGCGCGACCCGGGGAGCTCCGTGACGAGAAGCGCCTGCCGCCGCTCGATCTCCTTCAACCTCTCCTGCTGCTTGGCGATGGCGAGGTTGCGGTCGAGGATTTCGCCGCAGTGGCGGCACTTTCGGGCGGAGAGGCGGACGGGCTCCGCGCAGAAGGGGCAGGGTCGGGTGGGGGCGTCCCCGTCGCGGCCCCCGGCGACCGAGGCGGCGGCGCACTGGGGGCACTTGAGCGTGGTTCCCCCGTATTCATCCGGAACGGGAGCGTCGTAGGAACACGAAGGGCACTGGAAACGGACGACCATCGAATCATGATAATGGATAGTGGTCGGACTTCAGACCTCAGACTTCAGAAGTTCTTAGGACTGATTCCTTCTGAAGTCTGATGTCTGATGTCTGAGGTCTGATGATTGTCCCAATAACATGACGGGCCGCCCGCGGGGGCGGCCCGTCGTCGGCGGGGTTCGCCGGGGTTATTCGACGTTCGGGATCGCGAGGGCCCAGCCCACCTGCAGGGTCGTGTTCTTCGAGGCCAGCTTGTCGGGGTTGGCCGAGACGAGCTTGTCCATGTAGGCGAGGACGCCCTGTCCGCCGTGGTACTTCTCCGCGATCTTCCAGAGGCTCTCGCCCCGTGCGACCGTGTGGGTCCGGCCGGTGGGGGTCTTCGGATCCACCTGTTCCGTCGTATGTTTCGTGCCCGGCTCGCCCGTCGAAACCGTGGCCGGCGCCCTGGCCGGCATTTCTGGAAGGACGAGTTTCAGGCCGACGGCGAGGAAGTCCACGTCCTGAAGCGCCTCGGCGTTGGCTTCGCGGATCTTGGCGACGGCGGTGGTCGTTCCGTAGAACTTCTTGGCGATCTTCGAGAGCGAGTCGCCCACCTGGATCGTGTAAGTCCGGGGCGAACCGTCGGCGGGGATGGGGTCGAGCTCCGTCTTCGCCGCCGCGATCTCGGTCGCGGGGGGCGGAGTCGCCGCGGGGCTCGGAAGGACGAGCTTGGCGCCGACTTTCATCTTGTTCGGATTCACCGTCGGATTGGCCTTCGCGATGATCGTCCACTGGTTCGGATCGCCGTACTTCTTCTCCGCGATGGCGGCCAGCGTCTCACCCGCCTGGACGACGTATTCCTCCGTCGCCGGGTGCGGATCGACGGGCAGGGGCGGCGGGGCGGGCGCGGGGGTGGCGGTCCGGTCGGCTGGGGCCGGAGGAGCTCCGGCCGGTCCCGTCTCGCGCCGGTCGGCCTCGCCGATCACCGCCGCCGCGTTGGGCGGGGTCTCGGCGGTGGTGGCTCCGGCGTTCGGGGACTCGCGGACCAGGGTCAGGCCTGATTCGTCCCGCGTGGCCGCTTCGGCGGCGGCGGAGTTGCGGTTCTTGGCCTGCATCAGGTCGTAGCCGACGACGGCCCCGATGGCCGCCACGATGACGGCGGCGATGGCGATTTTCACCTTGGTGGTCATGATTGTCCCCCTCTTTGAAAACTACGGCGTCCGGGGGTGTATCGGCAACGGAGGCGGAAGCCTTGAGGAAAAAGCGGGAATGAGCGTCCAGCAACCAGCGTCCAGTTTCCGGCTGGGCTTCGAGCTTGGAGCTTTCAGCCAGGCTGGATGCTGGTTGCTGGAATCTGGACGCTGAAACCTACGCCGCCACAGGTTTCCGGCCCCGGAACCACCAGATGAGGATCGGCGCGGCGATGTAGACCGTCGAATAGGACCCGACGATCACGCCCATGAGCATCGGGAAGGCGAAGGAGGCGATGCCCCCGCCCGAGGTCATGGTGAAGAAGTAGAGCACGATGCAGGTGACCCAGACGGTGAAGGCCGTCAGGATCGTCCGCGACAGCGTCTGGTTCACGCTCGCGTTGATGATCTCCCGGAAGGACTCCTTCTTCATCAGGCCGAAGTTCTCGCGCATCCGGTCGAACGTGACGATGGTGTCGTTGATCGAATAGCCGATGATCGTCAGGATGGCGGCCACCGTGTTCATGTTCATCTCGAAGCTGAGGCCCCAGCTCTTCGGGACGAGCCAGCCGGCGAGCGAGGTGAACCCCACGGCGATGACCGCGTCGTGGATCAGCGCGATCACGGCCGCCACGCCGAAGGCGAACCTCTGGAACCGCACCGCGATGTACACGATCATGAGCGACCACGACCAGATCATGGCCCACGCGGCGCTGTTCTGGAGCTCGCCGGCCACGGAGGCGCCCACGCGCTCGGACGCGACGAAGGGGTCGCTCGTCAGCGGGATCTTGCCGGCCTTGCCGAGGGACCGGATCTTCTCCTTCGCCTCGATCAGCCGGGCCGCGTCCTTCCTGGAGATGATGAAGAGCCCCTTCTTCAGGCCGGGGGTCGCGTCGGGCTCGATCGTGAGCGAGAAGAAGGGGCGGCCCGTCGAGTCCCTTTCCAGGAGGTCCTTGAGCCCGTCGGCGAGGGCGGCGTCGATTTTCTCGAGCGAGAAGTCCGGGGAGTCGCGGAAGTAGAGATACATCCCGGCGCCGCGGCCCCGTCCGTCGAAATCCCGGTCGTTCGGGGGGACTTCCGCGAGGACCTCGAACGGCTCGTGCGAGAGCGACCCCTTGAAGGCCTCCTGGAGGTCCTTCTTCAGCCCGTCGAGGTCCGGCGAGACGGTCCGGAGCTGGAACTCCAGGGACTTCGTCATGGCGATGCCCGAGACCGACTTCCAGCCCTGTCCCGCCTGGGCGATGGTCTGGATTTCCGCGTCGGGGTACTTCTCCACCTCGCGCCCGTCGACCGTGACGCGGATCCCGGCCGCGGCTTTCCGGACCTGGTCGATTTCCTGGGGGATGGTGAAGGAGAAATGCACCATCGACCCGCCCTTGAGGTCGATGCCGAACTGGGATTCTCCGCGACTGGCGAAGACGGCGACGCTCCCGATCATGAGCGCCGCCGAAATCAGGGCCGCCGGCAGGGCGAGCTTGACGAAGTCGATGTGCGGCGTCTTGAGGAGCTGGGCGAACTTCCACCGGGTGATGGTCCCGTTCTGGACGAAGACGCGCTGGAAGACCTTGCAGCACCAGAGGACCGAGACGAGCGTCGTCAGGATGCCGAGCGACAGGGTCACGGCGAACCCCTGGATGGCGCCCGTGCCGAAGTAGTACATGACGATGGCGGCCACCAGGGTCGTCAGGTTCGAGTCCATGATGGTCGAGAAGGCGCGGTGGTAGCCCGACTCCAAGGCCTGCATCACGGTCTTGCCGCGCTCCGTCTCCTCGCGGATGCGTTCCAGGATGAGGATGTTCGCGTCGAGCGCCATGCCGATCGTCAGCACAAGTCCCGCGAGCCCGGGCAGGGTCAGGGTGGCGTGGAAGAGGGCCATCAGGCCGAGCATGAAGAGGAGGTTGATCACGAGGCCCGCGACGGCGATGACGCCGCCCGCGCGGTAGTAGATCAGCATGAAGAGGGCGACGCCGATGAGCGAGATCGCGCAGGCCCAGATGCCGCGCTGGATGGAGTCCTGCCCGAGGGACGGGCCGACGAAATTCTCCGCCTCGGGTTCCCCGGGCTTGGGGAGCCCGTTCTCGAGAATCCTTCCGATCGGCACCGGGAGGCTGCCGCTCTTCAGGACGATGGCGAGCTCCCGCGCGCTTTCCTGGGTGAATCCCCCCGAGATGATCCCCGTCCCGCGGAATGTTTCCGCCTCGACGGCGGGCACGGAAATGGGCGTGCCGTCGAGGATGATCGCGATGTGGCCCCGCTTCGGGGTCTGGTTGTAGAGCCGCGCGGCCGCTTCGTCGAATTTCTTGGCCCCGAGCTCATTCAGCTCGAACCGGACCACCCAGTTCTTCCCCCTCAGGGGGTCGGCCTCGGGCCTGGCGTCGCTCACCTCATCGCCCGTGATGACCGGCTCGTGCTTGGTCAGCAGCCAGTCCCTGATCCAGGAGTAATCTCCGCGATCGGGACGGTGCTCCCCCGGCGGGTACTTGTCGTAGCCCGAGGGCGTCTCGCCCGTCGCGTTGAAGACGTCGTAGATTTCCTTGGAGGCGCCCTCTTTCAGCTCGAGGTGGCCGATCTTCGTGACGAGGCGCTTGTAGTCGTCGAGCTTGTCGCGGTCGATCCCGGGCATCTGGAGGATGATCTGGTCGTCGCCCGCGGGGGTGATGCGGGGCTCGAGGAGCGCGCCGCGGGACTGGCGGAACCGGTTTTCAAGGACGTGCTGGATCTTCTGAAGTTCGGCGGTCTTGTTGCCGGGGAAGTCCTTCTTCCAGAGGGCGCGGTACCTCAGTTCGGCGCCGCCGGCCAGGTCGATCCCCTTCTCGATCTCGGGCTTGTCGAGCAGCTGATCCAGCCACTGCGGCTTCTTGGGCGACAGGATCAGCCCCGCCAGGAGGACGCAGATCAGGATGATGACGAGCTGGGTCTTGGACTCCTGCATGCTTCCTTCCGTGAATCAGCTTCGAGCTTCAGGCTTCGAGCTTCAAGCCGCCGCAAGCCTGGAGCTGCTCGAAGCTCGCAGCTCCAAGCTTGAAGCTCACTTCCTGCCGTTCTTGTCCGTCTCCGCCTGACCTTCGTCGGCCCCCGAGACCTTCTCGACCGCGGCGATCGCGCTGCGGACGACGCGAAGCCGCACGTCGGACTTCTCGTCGACCCGCAGGTAGATGTCGTTGTCCTTGATCCGGTCGACCACCGCCCGGATGCCGCCGGTCGTGACGACGTGATCGTTCTTCTTCAGGTTGCCGATCATCGCCTCCCGTTCCTTCTGCTGCTTGCGCTGGGGGCGGATCAGGAGCATGTAGAAGAGAACGAAGATGATGACGAGGGGGAGGAACGAGGTCCAGGCGGGCGGGGCCGATGGCGCGCCCGTTTGGCCCTGGGTCCCCGCCGTCGAGGTGGCGGGGGCCGCCGGACCCGGCGCCGGGGGATCCTGTAGAAGGAACGCGTGCAGTGTCTGGGGATCGATCACGAAAACGCCCCGGTTTATGGGTATAAGACGGGGCGTATTATAGCGGCGTTACTTCGAATCTCAACACATTTGGCCCCGGGGACGCATTACGCATTTCGCATAAACCATTACGGATCGACGCGGTATACCTTGCCCTCCCACGCGATGAGCACGCGTTCACCCATGGAGAGGCACTTCGCGAGTCCTGGATCGGAAGCCGCGAGCGCCAGGTGCTCGTCCGACAGGAACTTGATCGGCGTCGCGCGCGCGGCGTCGGCAGCCTCGATCTCCGAATCGGTCCACAGGCCGTCCTTGAGGTAGAACGTCCTGGCCCCCGCGCGCTTCATCAGCACGCCCCGGCCTCCCAGGCGATGGCGCGCCTTCCTCTCGGCTTGATCGAGGTCATCGGCGGACCGGCCGTCGCGTCCGCGCGACAGCTCCTCGCTCGCCTCCTGGTCCTTCAGCGCGCCCGGCTCCGCCTTCGGCGCGGGACCGACGCCGCCCGACGCCTTCGCATCCTCGGACAGGAATTTCAAGCCGCGCTCCGCCGCGCCCCGCGTCTGGACGGCGCCCTCTTCGGTGATGAGGAACGACGTGTAGGGCGTCACGATCCCGTGGCGCCGGCTCAAGGCCACGATCTCGTCGAGGACCTCCTTGGCCGGTGGCCCGCCTCCGAGGCGGACCGAGTCCACGAGAAAGGCGACCTTGCGCGCGGCCCAGAGCCTCGGGACCGCGTCGTTCTTCGAATCCTCCGCGGGGAAGTGCGCCTCGTAGGTGAATTCGCGGGCCTCGTCTCCGGCCCGGCCCTTCACGGTGATCCGTGCGGGACCCGTGCCGCGATAGCGCCCGAACAGCGCGAGCTGGCTCCCTTTGAAAAGGTCGGGCGGCGTCCGCGGATGGATGTCGCGCGCGCCGCCTTCCCCGAAGTCGACCGTGATTCCCGCCAGGACGGGATTCGAGATCTTCTCGAGCAGGGCGCTCACCTTGCCCTCGATCTTCTCCTCGGGCGCGACGTAATCGCGCGCCCCGCGTCCCTCCTCGGCGAGACGGTCGAGGAACTGGGTGTTCACGTCGTTCCCGACCCCGAAGACGAAGATCCTCGGCCGCGCGTCCTTCGAACGCACATTTTCCAGGATCTTGTCGAAACGCATTTCGCCGACCGTGGGGAGGCCGTCCGTCATGAAGAGGACCATGGGCATCCGCCCCGCGTCGGGCTTGAGCAGGTCCAGCGCCTTCAGGAGGGCGTCGTTGATGTTCGTCGACCCCGCCGCGCGGAGCGCCGCCGCGTACTCGCGCGCCTGGGCCCGGTTCTCCTTCGTCGCGGCCGCGAGCTCGGGCCGGAACGACTCCGCCTCGGACGCGAAGTCGACGATTCCGAATCGGTCGGCCTCGGAGAGCGAGTCGATCCCCATCCGGAGCGCCTCGCGCCCCTGCTGCATTTTCTCCCCGCCCATGGAGCCCGACCGGTCGAGGACGAAGATCACGTCCCGCGGGAGGACCTTGCCCGGTTCCGCCGCGATCCGGGGCGACGCGAGGAAGGCGAAGTACCCGTCCTCGCTTCCGCGGCGCCAGGTCAAGAGCGCCACGCCGACGTCGCCGCCCGCCGCGGACCAGTGAAGCCGGAACGCCCGGCGGACGTCGTAGTTCCGCGCCTCGTAGGAGATCTCGGCGCGGTTGTCGTCCGGGCGACGGACCTCCACGTCGTGCGTGGGGGAATAGAGGGCCCGGAGGCCCGCCCTCGACTCCACGGAGACCAGGACCGACACCTGCGGCACGGGCTCCATCCCGCCGAACTGGTTCGAGAAGGGGAGTTCCAGCGACACCAGGCCTCCGTCGCTGGGGAGCAGGGCGGTGTAGGTCACGGAGACCTGCACCTCGGCGCCCGGGGCGATGGGGAAGATCGACGCCTTGAGCATCCGGGTGCCCGCCAGCTCGAGCAGGGCGGGGTCGCGCTGGCGCCGGACGATCGACTCGTAGATCGCCCGCGCCTTCGCGGCGTCGAGCAGCTCGGCCGCCACGATCCGGTCCCCGACCTTCATCGTGAACTCGCGCACCTGCGCGTTGGCGGGGAGCGAAAGGAAGTACGTGCCCTCGACGGGATAGGGATTCGGGTTGCGGAATACGGGAGTGACGACGACCTCGGCCACCTGGTCGCGGACCTTCGCCTCCACCCGGAACGAACGGTGCGTGATCGCGAGGGGACGGGGCGCGCCGCCGGGGAGCCGTTCGTCGTCGATGATGATGCGGCAGGGGAGCGCCGCGGGGGCCAGGGCCACGACCGCCAGGACCGTCATCAGGATCCGTTTCATCGCCGCCTCCTCGGGAGTACGCCCCCTTGGACGCGGGGGGAGGCCCGTGAGTTCCCGAATTCCCGGCGGGGGCCCCGGAACGATTTCTGGTAGGATTGTTGGCCCTCTTCAGGACGAAAAAGGTCGCCCATGCATGAACCGCCCCTGTGGCCACCTCCTCCGCCGCCACCCAACCGTCCGGTGCTTCCTCCCGGGCGGAAGGACGACACGCGCCGGCGGGCGCGCCGCGGGGGAGCGGGCCTGGTCCTGGCCTGCACCCACGTTTCCGAAACGCGGATCCATTCCGGGCCGCGCCCCAACCTCGCGCTCGAACTCCGGGACCTCGGGTGGGGGGGCCTTCAGTTCATCGCCAGGGAACCGCTTCGTCCGCCCTGCGGCCTGAGCGTCCAGATCAAGGATCCCTCCACGGGCGACATGTTCCATGCCCGCGGGACCGTCACGTGGTGCGACACCCGCAGAGTCGTGGGCGGGGAGATCCACGTCGTCGGCATCAAGTTCGACGAGATCTACACGCCGGTCTCCCGATGCGCCTGGTTTTTCCAGGGGCCGGAGCCGCCCGCCCCCAATCCCGGGGAGGCGCTGGCCAAGGCCGGCGCGAACCCGCGGCGGCGCCAGGAGCGTTTCCCCGTGGACGATTACTTCGTGAGCGTCTGCCGCGAAGGGCCGTTCGGATCGCGGGGAAAGCCGGTGAACCTCGCCTTCCGGCTGGTCGACCTGAGCCGCACCGGCGCGCAGGTCGTGTGCACCGAGCAGGTCGACCCCGGAGCCAAGGTGCGTTTCATCCTCCACCTGAACCGGTTCTCGGACATGCTCCAGACGGACGCGGAGGTGGTCTGGATCCGAAGGGCGGCCTCCAGGGGCGGTCGGGCTTGGAGCCTCGGGATTCAATTCAAGCTCATCGACCGCGCCGCCCAGAAGCTGCTCGAGTACATGATGAACTGGTTCTCCTCCGAGAAGGAGCGCCACAACCGCCCGGAGTAATCAGTTTCCAGCTCCCAGCTCCCAGTTCCAGAATTTCCAAGCTTCGAGCCAAAGGGGAAGCCGGAAGATTGGACCGCGCGGTTCAAACAGACCCACCAGCGCCCGACATTGGTCCATGCACTTCGGACATCGGACCAGGCACCTCGGACATCGGACCATGCACCTCGGACATCGGACTCCGAGCATGGAATGCAGGACGGTGCCGTGATCGGCGGTTTCCGGCGTTGACCGCTGATTGAGGATCATCAGGGTAGGCGGCCGTGATAGAATTCTCCCCGGAAGAGGGAATCGTGCGGGGTGGCTCCATGTCGAATGCCTCGGGCCGGGTTCGCGCCGGCGACGTCGTTCTCGCCGCGGGAGCCGCCCTCCTCCTCGTCGGGCTCCTCGCCCACGGTTCGTCCGCTCCCCTGCCGGGACCCGTCCCTCAACGGGCGGTGGCCGCCGGGGGCGCGATCACCTCGCCGGCCCCGCGGGATTCCGGCTCCCCCTCGGGATCCGAGGGACTGGCGGAGCCCTCCGCGTCGCCCTCCCTTTCGGCCTCCTCCGAGCCCGCCGTGCACCGCCGCAATTCGCGCTCCATCAAGACTTGGAAGGACCTTCCCGTCCACGTCGTGAACCGCCCTCACTGGCTGACCGGCCGCGCGCACCGCCAGGTCGCGAACGGCTACGAGATCGACGCCCAACTGCGCAGCGCCGAATTCAATCTCGAGATGATGGGGTACGACACCGAGTCCATCCGGCGCGGCTTCGAGATGGTGAACCGGGTGGACGCCGCCCTCCTCGACGCGCCGGCGGGGACCGAAGCGTCCGACCGGCTCCTCCGGATCGCCCGGGGCCCGGCGGAGGCGTCGGACGTGGCCGGCTCGATACCGACCGACGGCGGCGAGGAGGCCGTGCGCGTCCGCGCCATCGCGCTCCTCGCGGGGCGCGAGGTCACCGGAGAAACGCTCGAAGGCCTCCGCGCGCTGGCGAAATCGGACCCCTCGGGCCCGATCCGCATCGCGGCGGGCGTCTCCCTCCTCTGGCTCCGGCGCCAGGGCGACGTCGCCGACTGGGTGGCCGGCGAGGCCTCCTCCGAGGCCGTCTCCGATTTCTTCGACTCGATCCGGGTCGGGATGCACAAGCTCGAGGAGAACCGCCCCCGGAACGTGCTCATCTTCGAGCCCGCGCGGGTCGTGGACTCGTCCCCGCTCGTCGACGTCCTCATGGACGGGAACGCCCCCGGGCGCTGGACGGCGATGACGCGGGCGAAGATGTTCGGCGTGGCGACCTGGTACGGCGGCGAGCGCGAGGATGTGGCCGACTGGATGGAGCACGAGTACATGGGCTCCTCAGACGACCTGATCCGCGCCTCGATTCTCTTTACGGCGCCGGACCTCACGCACTTCCGGCGTCTAGAAGACAGGGCGATCGAGGTGGCCCGGACGGGCGGGCCGGGGCTGCTCGTGCGGACGGCGCTGACGAGCCTCGGCCGATTCCGGTCGGAGCGGTCGTTCCGGGCGCTGATGGAAGTCGTCCCGAACTGCGTCGACGACACGGCCTACCACGCCGTGCGGGCGCTCGCGGGGCTGGAGCCCCGGTACGGGAAGGAAATCGAACCGGTCCTGCGGCAGCTGGCT
Organism: Planctomycetota bacterium; assembly: GCA_036505255.1. Taxonomy (GTDB): domain Bacteria; phylum Planctomycetota; class MHYJ01; order MHYJ01; family JACPRB01; genus DASRJF01. The sequence continues at coordinate 10,390 of DASXTT010000101.1, forward strand.
GAAAATCATCCGAGCCGGGTGCTCCGGATGGAGGCCGAGGCCGCGCTGAAATTTCATTTTGCGCGGTATCCGCGGTGACGCGGAGGGGAGGCGCCATGTCGCCCAGCGGAATTCGGGGAGCGGCGGGGGTCCTGTTCGGGATCCTCGGCCTGCTCCTGCTCCGGTCGGGGCCCGGCTTCGCCGTGAGCGCGGCCGCCGCCCCGGGCTGCAAGGACAGCCCGGCCTGCTATTCCGAGTGCGAGGAACGGGGCAGCCTCGGGCCCCAGGGCCAGCGCATCGACTCCCTCACGGCGCGATGCGTGGGGGACTGCAACGCCGGCGTCGACGGGGACTGCGCCGAATCGAGCGTCCAGAACTCCGACGGCTCGCGGACTTTCCAGTGCTCCTGCGATCCGAACCTCAGCCCCGCGGCGTGCTCGGGGTTCGCGACGGTCAAGCCGGACGGTCAGGTCAAGACCTACATCTGCGCCGGGGATTGCGGAGGCGCCCACTGCAAGCCGGTCACCTACAACATCGAGACGACGGACACCTGCCCCGTGGCGTACTCCCTGAAGCGGAAGTGCATTTGCGAGTGAAGGAGTCCGGCTGGGCCGGACCCGTCATGCGTAATGCGTGATGCGTGATGCGTTCCGCGTGATTCTTCCTGGCTCTACTCATCCTCGTCACGCCTGTCTCTGATGTACGAGAGAAAGGCAATGCACATCTCGTCCGTGGTTTCCTCGCCCCAGCGGACGGCTTTCGGCGGATCGTGAGGGTTGTTGGGGTTCTCCGCGCTGTTGTCGAACCAGGCCGTGACGAGGATCTTGGTCCCCGCGGGGATCGGCACGGGCTCCTTGAAGTGGTAGGTATCCTGCCAGTTGAAGTCCCACGCCGGCACGTGGATCAGGACCTTCGACGTCCCGTCCGGGAATTGCGCCTCGACCGTCATCTCCCGCCCGAGCAGGTGCATGTGGGGAAAGACCGAAATCGCCTTCGCGGCCCGCTTGAACGTCGCGCGCGCCGTCACCTTGTGACGCTTCGCGCCCGGCGGGATGGTGAAGTCCGCGTCCATCGGGGTCATCCACAGCAGGGGGTGGCGGACGGGCTTCCTGGCGAAGTGGAGGCCGATCGTCGTCTTGTCCTTTTCGGGCCGGCCGTTCTTGTGGTAGTGCACTTCGAGGACAATCCGCGCGCCCTGGCGCAGCCGGCGCCCGACGCCGTCCGGGAGCGCGTAGGGCGTGACCCCGGGAGCCCACCCGCTCATCTCGCCCGACGGGATGAATCCAGGCCCGGTCCCGTGGCTCCGGTAGCCCGGCAGGGGATCGATCGCGTCCATCCGCTCCGCGTTGCCGCTCCGGTCGACGTACGCGATGATGTGGTGCACCACCCTCATGTTGCCCGGGCGGACTTCGACGGCCGACACCCACCGGTCCTCGGGGAGGTCGGTCGGAAGGACGAAGCACCGGTACTCGTCGCTCCCCTTGGCCGGGACCTCGTATTCCGGCCCGGTCAGGACGAGGTCGGGCTCGCCCAGGATCCAGCCCTCGGGGAACTTCGGGGGCGCCGGCGCCTTCGCGCGATCCCCCTCGGGGGCGCCTCCGTCGGTCCAGGCGGTCAGCGTGCGGATCTCCTCGTCCGTCAGCCACCGCTCGTCGCGGAAGGCGCCGTGATTCGAGGGGAGCCAGGGCGGCATCGTCCGCGTTTGGACGGCGCGCCGGATGTCCCGCGACCAGCGCGCGGCGTGCTCGAACGTGGTCAGGGGGAAGGGCGCGACCTGGCCCGGCCGGTGGCAGGAGACGCAGCGCCGGTTGAGGATGTCGGCCACCTGGCCCGCGTAGGTCACCTCTCCGGCGGTCGCCGAGGCCCGGCGGCGCTGGATCGCGCATCCCACGGGGGACGTCGCGGGAGTCTTCACGTCGCGCCCCGCGAGAACGGACTCGACCGCCTCGGCGAGGTACCGGACCTTGACGCGCTCCTCCGACTTGTTGTCGTCGATCGCGCCCCGATAGCGGACCGTGAAGTCCGCGTCGAGGACGACCGCCGTGGGAGTGGTGTCGACCTTCACCCCGTCGGCGGCCTTCTGTTCGGGGTCGAGGAGCACCGGGAATGGGAAGGTCCACCGCTTCGCATGCGCGGCGGCGTTTTCCGCGGTCTCGCCCGCGTTGGAATGGATGCCGAAAAAGGCGACGCCCCGGCTCGAAAAGGAGGCGTGGGCCGCGTTCAGGCGGGCGGCGTACCGCGCCACCATCGGGCACTCGGTGGCGAGGAAGAGGAGGACGACGGCCTTGGAATCCCGGACCTCGTAAAGCGTATGCCGGCGGCCGGTGGTGTCCTCGAGGGTGAAGTTGGGGGCCTTCTCGTTGGAAGGAGCGGGTGCGAACGCCGCGGTGAGGAGGGCGACAACAATGACGAGCCGGCGCATGGCCAACCTCCGACGGGTGTAAAGATCATACTTAAAGGATGCGCCGTGCGTTGCAAGCTTCCAGCATCCAGCACCCAGCATCCAGCCTGGCTTGTGGCTTTGAGCTCGAAGCCCGGCTGGGCGCTGGTTGCCGGGCGCTTGGAGCTTTCCCGGGTACAGGGCGAGTGCTCCCTGCTCCGATATAACATGAGATTGTAGGAAGGCTCTCGTGGCGCGAATTTTCGTCATCGACGACCAGCCCCAGGTCCTGGTGATCTCGCACAAGCTGAAGCGGGCGGGGCACGAGGTCGTCCACTTCTACAACGGCGAGGAGGCCCTCGCGAACATCGCGGCCCACCGGCCGGACCTCGTGATCCTCGACGTCATGATTCCCGGCCTCGCGGGGTTCGAGATCCTCCGCCTGGCCCGCGAGAACCCCTACACGAGCTCCATCCCCTTCATCTTCATCAGCGACCGGCACCTCGAGGCGGACATCCTGAAGGCCTTCGACCTGGGGGCGCTTGACTACATCACGAAGCCCTTCAACCTTGATTTCCTAACCCTCAAGATCCGCAACCTGTTCCGGCTGCTCGAGGCGCGACGGCCCGGTGGCGCGGAAGGCCCATAAATGATACAATGATTCAGTTTTGCACCCTCGCGTGGAGGTTTCGCTTGTTCGCGCCTGCGGTTCCAAATCCTGGTGATAGCTTCGCGAGGCTTGAAGCTTGAAGCTTGGAGCTTGAAGCTTGAAGCTTGCCCATGTTCGTATCTGAAGCCGCCGCCTTCGGCCTGCTCCGCGCGTTCATCCTCCTGAGCGTCGTCGCGCTGGTCGGGGTCGGCGTCGCCCGCGCCTTCCGGGGCCGGCGCCGCCGCGAAGGGCTCCGGCTCACGTGGGAATTCCAGGACCTCCTCGCCCCCTGCATCTCGGAAAACCGGCCCGCCGACCCCGAGTCCGTCCTGAAGCTGCGGGAGCATCCGCGCATCGCCCGCGAGGTCATCGCCTCGATCGCCCACAGCCTCCAGGGCGCGGACGTCGTCACGGCCCGGCTTATCTACAAGCAGTGCGGCTTCCTGAACGACGCCGTCGCCGACCTGCGCGCCGATCACTGGTTCCGGCGGGCGCACGGGTGCGAGGAGCTGGGCGACCTCCACGTCGCGGAGATGGTCGACGAGATCGCCCGGTGCCTGAAGGATCCCGTCATCGAGGTGCGCCTCTCCGCGGCGCGGGCCCTCGGGACGATGGGAAGCCTCGCGCTTCTCAAGACGATCCTGGGCGTCCTGGCGACGCCCGGCCGGTGGGGCGCGCTCGACACCTACGAAATCCTCCGGAGCTTCGGCCCCGCCGCGTCGAAGCCCCTGCTCCAGGCGATGGAGGCGTGGTCCCCCCCGAAGATGCGGCGCATGGCGGCCGAGCTCCTCGGCCTCATGCACAGCGTCGAGGCGGTCCCCGTCCTCCGAGCGGCGATGAAGGACCCGGACCTCGAGCTGCGGACGCGCGCCGCCCGGGCGCTCGGGCGCATCGGCGACCCCTCGGCCGAGCCGGAGCTCATCGAGGCGCTCAAGGACCCCTGGTGGTCCGTCCGCGCCGCGAGCGCGCAGGCGCTCGGCGAGCTCGGGTCGGTCGCGGCGGTGCCCGACATCGAGAAGGGCCTCGGCGACCGCTCGTGGTGGGTCCGCCGCAATTCCGCGGAGGCCCTGGCGCGGCTCGGCAGCCCCGGCGAGCTGTCGCTCAAGCGCAACCTCTCGAGCCCCGACCGGTTCGCCCGCCGGATTTCGATGCACGTGCTGCGCGAGCTGCAGGTGCGTCAGGGGACGCCGTGATGTGGCGCCTCCTCCTCGATATCTATAACAGCGGGATTCTGCTCTACACCGCGGCGCTGCAGATCAGTTACCTCGTCTTCCTGCTGATGTCCTTCCGCGTCATCCGGCGGTACATCCAGGGCCTCCGGTTCCGGAACGTCACGAGCATCGGGTCGCTGCCGAACGCGCTGCCCATCTCGATCGTCATGCCCGCCTACAACGAGGAGCTGACGATCGCGCAGGCGGCCATGTCGATGCTCCGCCTGCAGTACCCGCAGTTCGAGGTCGTTCTCGTGAACGACGGGTCGAAGGACCGGACGCTCGAGGTGCTGATCGAGACTTTCAAGCTGGAAAAGGTCTACAGGGCGTGGCGGCGCGAGGTGAATTCGAGACCGATCCGCGGCGTGTACATCACGCCGCTCTACCCGAACCTCGTCGTGGTGGACAAGGAAAACGGGGGAAGCAAGGCGGACGCGGTCAACGCGGGCATCAACATCTCGAAGTTCCCCCTGCTCTGCATCGTGGACGCGGACTCGCTCCTCGACCAGGACGCGCTGATGCGGGTGGCGCGGCTCTACATCGAGGACCCCGAGTCGACCGTCGGCGTGGGCGGGCTGGTGCGCGTGGCGAATGGGTGCGAGATCAAGGAGGGGCGCGTCGTGAAGGTGCGTCTCCCGAAGGAACCTCTCGCCATGTTCCAGAACGTGGAGTACTTCCGGGCCTTCCTGATGGGGCGGATCGCGTGGTCGGCGGTCGACGCCCTGCTCATCATCTCGGGGGCGTTCGGGCTTTTCCGGCGCGACCAGGTGGTGAAGGTCGGAGGATACAAGGAGGGGGTGATCGGCGAGGATTTTGAGATCGTGATGCAGCTGCGGGAGACGCTGGGGAAGGAAGGCAAGCCCTGCAAGCTGGCATTCGTGTGCGATCCCGCGTGCTGGACGGAGGCGCCGACGTCGATGAAGGTGCTCGGGGTGCAGCGGGCGCGGTGGCAGCGCGGCCTGATGCAGGCGCTGTGGGCGCACCGGAAGATGTGGTTCAACCCCCGGTACGGGGCGGCGGGGATGCTCGCGATCCCGTACATGCTGCTCTTCGAGGTGCTGGGGCCGGTGATCGAGACGTCGGGCCTGGTGATGGTGCCGGTGATGCTCGCTCTAGGCTGGGTGAAGTGGCCCTTCGCGCTGTTCTACTACCTGCTGGCGGTGGTGGCGGGGATCTTCGTCTCGATCGGGGCGCTCGTGCTCGAGGAGGTCTCGTACGCGAAGTATCCGCGCCTGCGCGACATCCTGCGGCTGGCGATGTACTCGGTGCTGGAGAACTTCGGGTACCGCCAGCTGACGGTGTGGTGGCGGCTGAAGGGGATCTGGCAGCATCTGACGAAGCGCACGCTGGTGTGGGGCCGGATGACGCGGACGGGGTTCGGCCCCCAGGCGAAGACGGAGAAGCGCGCGGCCTTCGTGGTGGAGCCCGAGGCGGTCAAACCCAAGGGGCCCGCGGCGCCGGGTCCGGAGCCGATCATCATCCTCGACAAGGAGGACTCGGAGAAATTCAAGGCGGGTCCTCAAAACCCTCCGCCGGGTCCGGACGAGCCGAAGTAGGGCATTGGAAGGAGTACGCCCTCGTGGACGATCTTAGAACTGCCATCCAAGAATCGATCAGCAGCACGACGTCGCCTGCGGTCGCGAGAGCTTCGACTCCGCAGTCAGGATAAAGGTTAACTCCAGAATCTCCACCAAGGCCCCTGCCGGCGTAGGAAATCTCGACGGTTATGCGGGCACGGTCTGACTCCGGCCAGTACTTCATCGATGACTTTCAGAATCCGCTTGGTGATTGGATCCAATGGCGCTTGGTCTAGCGCCTCTTTGGCGACAACCTGTGCCTCCTTGGGCTTGTCGGAGAACAGGAGTGCCAAAGCTAGATTCGCTTGAAGGCCTGCGTCATGAGGGTTCGCCTCAATGGCCCTCTCGCAGAATGCAACGGCGTCGCTAGGGCAATCCGATTCCATTGCCGCGATAGCCGCTTCTCGCGCGACATCTGGCTGGTCTGGATTGGTCCTGTGCGCGCGTGAGAACCAGTGCAGAGCGCTGGCAGAGTCTTCCAGCCTCTGGTGGACCTTCCCTAACAACCACATCGCAGCCCAATTGCCAGGACGGATCTCAATTACTTCTTTGTAGAGTGCGATTGCCTTGTTGAGACGTTGCCGCGCAGATGAGCTGAGAGGAGTCGGAGCCGCGTCACCTAGGAGCAGGAGCCCCTCGATCAGAACCTGCGCCTCCTTGTAGAGCTTGTTATGACGTGCGTCACTTTCCTCGCCGGATGCAGAAGTTCTGGCGGTATACAGTTCCTTTCCCGTTAACTTGTCCCGGTAAACATCGACATTGTCCTGGGTGCGAACGAACTCAACCCGCTGTTCTAACTCTTTGGGTGAAAACTGCAGGAGAGACCCGCCAGGCTTCCACCCTTCAGGTACGTGGACTTCTCCCGGCTGCTTTCCGGAAAGCCAAACGATGAGGGATTGGCCGGACCGGGTTGCCTCAAGCCAGTCACATTGCCCGATAGTTCCTTCGGATAGCGAAACAAGTGCAACATCTTCCGCGGCTCCCTTTCTGGAAGGGGTCAGTCCTTTTGCAGCGAGATGTCCAACGAAGTAATCAGCGTCCTTCTCAGCCATGAATACGATGCGACAAACGTCACCGTCAGAACAGAACGTCGCGTTGGGACAGTCTTGTTGATACTTCCCAACGCCACCTGGGTACTT
>DASXTT010000102.1:0-3779 GCA_036505255.1 Planctomycetota bacterium
GACTTCCGACTTCAGACTTCAGAAAGAAGCAGTCAGCTGTCAGCGATCAGCCGCCGTCCTCGGCCATTAGGTCGCGCAGTTCCCGGGACGCTTTCCGGGGCGAGCGAATCCGGCGCGCCAGCTCATCGCCTGATTCGCGCGTCACGACCACGCGGGGCGAGATAATGACAGCGGTGGGCAGTTCCAGGAGGGCCTGGAGGTGATGTCTCAGGGCCATCTCGATGACATGGCTCTTCTTTACGCCGGTGGCCAAGACCAGGCGATCCAGCCGCTCCTTGATGTCGCAGGACACCATCGCGGAGATCAGCGTTTCCTTGGCCATGTTCTACAACTCCAAGAATAATTCTACACCATAGAAGATGAGTCAACCGGGAACGATTCATCCGCTCGTGGCCGTTCCGCGCGAGGCCTCGAAGATGTCGTTGACCCGGCAGTAGAGGTCGTCCCCCAGGCGCCCCACGAAGGTCAGCCGCCTCGGGTCGACGCGGCCGTCCGCCCACACCGAGTCGTCGACATGGACGTGGATCACGCGGCCGAGGATCAGGGAAGTCCCCCCGTCCACCTCCACGACCTGGTGCAGGGCGCACTCCAACCGGATCGGGGACTCCTTCACGCCGGGCGTCCGGACCTTCGCGGAGGGCGCGGAAGTGAGTTTCGCGAGGTCGAGCTCGCTCACCTCGGGCGGATGGTCCGTCGCGCCGACGATGACGGCGGGCATGAGATCCGGCGTCACGACGTTGACCACGAACTCGCCCTCGCGTCGGATGTTGGCCGCCGTGTCCTTCGTCCCGCCCCGCTTGGGGCCGACGCTGATGGAAATGATGGGCGGGGCGCTCGAGACCCCGTTGAAGTAGCTGAAAGGCGCGACGTTGACGTTCCCAGCGGGGCCGAGCGTGCTGACGAACGCGATCGGCCGCGGAATGACCATGCTGATCATCGCTCGATACGCGGCGCGCTTGTCGAGCGCACCCAGGTCCAGCTCCATGAGAGTCTCCTGGCTCGGAAATCAGTTTCGTGACTCGCGACCCGTGACTTCTTCCCCCGACTCTTGACTCTCGACCCTCGACTCGCGACTTCCTCGTAATAGTAATGGTCTCCATTCACAATATCGTGTATCCGTCGTCTTATTGGAACGTGATCTGGATGTCCTCCCGTGACGCCCGAGGAGACCGCCCCATGCTCGTCCTCAAGTCCGCCGCTGCCGCCCTCCTGGCCGCCCTCTTCCTGGCCCTCACGACCCCCACCCTGCTCTTCCAGGACGCGGGGCCCGGCAAGGCCGACGACGTCGCCGAACTCCTGCCCGAGGAGACGCTCTCGTTCGTGGAGCTGGTCAAGGCCCCCCGCCTCCTCAAGGACTGGAAGGAGTACGTGGGCTCGGTCTCCACGGCCGAGGGCAAGGAGAAGCTCTGCGCGTTCATCGAAGAGTGGTTCACCAAGACCCTCGAGATCGTCCCCGAAAGGCTCCTGAAGGACCTCAAGGAGGGCCTGCCCTCGATCCAGCGGCTCGCCGTCGCCTTCACCGGCGGCCCCCGCGGCGGGGTTCCCTGGATTCTCATCGCGACGTCCTCGGACGGCGTGTTCTTCAAGAAGCTCGTCGAGGAGGACCTGAAAGTCTTCGCCTCCGAGGAGAAGGCGCACGCGGGGGTGAAGATCTTCGCCATCCGGAAAATGGGGGACCTGAAATCCCCGGAGCCGGTCTTCGTGGCTTCCCTCGGAACGCGCCTCCTCGCGACGACGCACTGGCCCACCCTGACGGCGGCCCTCGATCGCGCCGCGGGCAAGGGCGCCGGCCGCGACCTCCGGCAGAACCGCCTGTACGCGCAGTTCAGCGCCGCCTCCGACGATCCCGCGCTGAGAGCCTTCACCCGCTACGACTGGAGCGAGTACGCGAAGTCCTTCTCCGGCCCGTACGGGAATTCCCGCATGTCGCAGTACTCCATGGACGAGGGCGACGCGGTCTTCGAAATCCGGAAACTCCCCGGGGCGGTGCTCGAAGCGACCTTCCGTCCCGGCCAGGTGGCGTCGCGCCTGAAGTTCCCGGTCGATGCGCCGTGCCGGCTCTACGACGCCCTCCGCCAGCCCGCGGGGCCCAAGGACCTGCTGGGCAGCCTTCCCAAGGGGACCGTCGCCTTCGCCCATCACAATCTGAAGGGGGGCAAGGAGCTGTGGGCCTCCATCGAGCAGTTCATCCAACGGTTCCAGGAGGTCCATCGGAAGGGCTCGTCCGACGAGGAGGGCGAGGACTTCCTCGAGCAATTCGAGGATGGCATGAAGGAACACCTCGGGATGACCCCGAAGGAGATGGCGGCCTCGATCGGGAATGAAGTCCTGATGGCGCTCGTGGACCACGAGGGACTCGCCTCCCCGGACCTGTTGCCCTCCGGCTTCCTGGTCCTGGTCAAGGCCACCGATGCCGCCGTGGCGAAGGAGCGGGTCGAGGCGATGACCGCGAAAATCGGGGGTTTCACCGCTTCCACCGAGGGGAAGATCAGCCTCTGGGTGGCCGGCGGGGCCGGCGGATTCAACCCATGTTTCGGGCTCAAGGACACGGTCTTCGCGCTGGGATTCCAGGACACCGTCGTGAAGGCGGCGCTCGGGGCCAAGGCGGAGGATTGCGGCGTCTCGGGACGACTGCCCAAGGACGCGGCGGCGGCCTCGGCCCTCCTGGGCCTCCGCCCGCAGGCCGCGCTCGAGATGACCTTGAAGCTGGCCGGTGTGGAAAAGCCGGAGCCGGTGAAGCAGCTCAAGCTCGAGGACTGGTCGTTCACCCTCTGGCGCACGGAGAAAGATTACGCGGAGCTTACCGCGCAGGATTTCGGGTTCGGCGCCGTCGTCCAGGGATCCCTCACCCTGTGGCCGGTGGCGTTCCTGGCGATTTTTTCCGCCAGGATGGCGGAGATGGGGCCGATGAGCTTCACTCCGCCACCCCCGGTCGAGGCCAAGCCCGAGCCCCCGGCGCTCGCGGCGGAAGAGCTCGCCAGGCGGGTGGCCGATCATGTCGTCCGGCTCCGCTCGGAGGACGTCGCGGTCCGGGAAAAGGCGACGGGCGATCTCGGAACTCTCGGCCGCCAGGCCGTCCCCCTGCTCGTCGCGGCCTATCGCGAGGAGAAGGACGCCGAAGCGAAAGCCCGGCTCCGGAAGCTCCTCCTGGATCACAAGGCCTGGGACGCCCTGCCGGAGCTCCTCGACGCCAAGGCGGAGGCCTTCTTCGAGGAATTGCGCGGCGCGCTGGCGAACCAGGACCCGGAGCGCTGGGGATCGGGGTACGCGACCTGGGACGAGGTCGACGAGCGCGAGGGCCCCTGGGCGCTGGAACCCATCTACATCAACGAGCAGTTCCTCGCGGTCCTGCGTCACCACGACCTGCTTTCGATCCCGGCGGGGATGAAGCGGTACGCGGAGCGGCTCCTGAAGGCCGACCTGAAGGCGGAGCAGGGCCGCCAGTTCGCGGCGGTCCTCGCCTTCCACGACAGCTCCGCGGCCGCGGAGCCGATCCTGGCGATCCTCGCCGCCTCGACCGACGGCGAGACGAAGGCCTTCCTGACGATGGCCCTGGGGCGTTCGGACGATCCGAAGGCGAAGGAGGTCGTCTTCAAGGCGCTCGAGGCCGCGCCTCGCGGGGCGCGACGGGCCGCCTTCCTGGCCATTGAGCGGATGCGGGATCCCGAGGTCGTTTCGAAACTGTTCGAGCGGTTGAAGGACAAGGATTTCGAAACCCGCTGGAACGCGGGCTATACGCTGGGCGCTCTCACGGGCGGCAGGATCCGGATCAACGCCTT